>CALHOI010000098.1 GCA_938035525.1 uncultured Granulosicoccaceae bacterium | reverse complement strand
GTGTGCAATTTTCTCCGCTTTTATCTTTTCTAATTTAATCGTCTCAGTTTGGTTTAATTGGTTTAATGTTATCCATCGACGTTTACTTTTGTAACCTGGCTTGCTCACCAAAACATCGTAGCCGTTATTCATTTCAAGCTTCATTTCTGCTTTATAACGCGGAACAATATTCATAATCCGAATTCTGGCGTTTGCGGGTTGCGCAAGAATGGTTAGTTTCCCTGTCTCCGGCACAGGTGATTTTATTGAGGTTTCTGCTGATTTCCTTAAACGATCTATACGGGCCAGGGCCATTTTATTAAACACGCCATTTGGGTACTGATCTATATAGGCTTGATACTCTTCGATAGAATTTCCATCTTCAGCACTTTTCCACATAATTGCCTCTAAAGAATCGCCCGCTGCGTTTTCTTCCGGCAAATTGACGTGTATTTCTTGTTTAAAGAAAACGAAGTCACCTCTGGATAAGTCATAGTCTTTGATTTTTCCGTATTGTGGCGTCTGGGCCGTAAATCGCGGGACCAATTGCGACAAATGAACACCTAACTCTGAGCCGGTGATGTAGCCATCTTGGTTAAGATCACCCTCACCGTTTATGGCATTAACAAAGGCCGGTGTAAAGGTGCTGGTTGCTGGCACTTCTTGATCTGCACTGCCGGCAGTAATAAATTGCCGCACTGGTTCAGCTGTCACTTTTCTTATATAGCGTTGTCGGTCCTCGGGCAAGCTACGGCTTTGAAACACACTGCCAGAAAAACAGCTGTCAAAAAGAAAAAGCACATGTTTTGATTCCATGTCTCTGGCCCAGGACATAATGTGCGACATGGGTAAAATGTTACTTCTAAATCCTTTGTCTTCTGGCAAAGGAACATCCGCGGCTAACAGATATCCTTTTTTGCCAATGCTATAGCCGTGACCTGCAAAATAAACAAGCAATCGGTTGTCAGGCTCGTAACCATAATCATTAATAAAATTCTCAATCCCGGCTGATAACTCAATACCCGTGGGATCTTCAAGGCGGACCACATTAAAATCTTGCGCTTGAAGCGCTTGCTCAACAGAATCGAGTTCGGCAGGAATGCTGTCGAGTCTGGGCCAGTTTGTGTATTCACTCACACCAATTAATAAGGCATGGCTTTCCTCATAAAGCTTGATCGCATCCCCAGCCTGTGTGGTCGCGTGAAGCGCGGTGCGCTTGAGCCCGCGTTCATCTGCGCTGATGCTGCAGCTAATAAACAGGAAAACGATGAGTAAGCTAATTCGTAGCATAAAGTAGTGCTCCATCAATACTCGATCGGCTAGCGTAAAATTATCCACGGCAGCTTTTTGAGTGGTTCATTTCATTAAGTAACGAACGCAAACAGCCTTTTAAACAAAATTAGCGGGGCAGATGACTACTGAAGGCTTTTAGCTCCAACAATGCAGCTCAACTGCCCTGTTTATTGACTCCACGTGCTAGAGCGGGAAGAAAAACAAAATAAGCGGCACGCTAATGGCCACAATGATAATTTCAAGCGGCAAACCCATGCGCCAGTAGTCGTTAAATTTATACCCACCCGGCCCCATAACCAAAGTATTGCACTGGTGTCCGATTGGGGTCAAAAACGCACATGAAGCCCCAACAGCCACACTCATTAAAAACGGATCGGCATTCACATTAAGTGCAGTTGCCATGGCAATCCCCAGTGGCGCCATGACCAGCGCCGTGGCGGCATTGTTAATCACATCAGACAACAACATGGTAACCACCAGCAACAGGGTCAGAACAACCGGTATTGGAAATCCCTGAGTCCACTCAATTAAAGAGTCGGCCACCAGTTGCGTAGTACCCGTGGTGGTTAAGGCATTGCCTACCGGAATCATGGCAGCCAACAACACGATCACCGGCCAATCGATATCATCATAAATTTGTCTGGCGGATAGAATACCAAACAGCACGTAAGCCATAATGGCCAGTAAGAAAGCCGTGGTAAGTGATGTGAAACCAACAATGCCCAGCAATATAGCCACCGCAAATATGCCCGATGCCACCGCAACCCGACGTGTTCGATCCAGGTCAATAGGTCGGCTGGCCAAAGGCCACATACCCAGTTTTCTAAAATGCTCATCAATGTTGCTGGTATCACCTTTTAACAGCAATACATCACCGGCACGAAAAATTTGCTGACGTAATCGTTGCGTCACGGGCCGACCATTACGCGCCAGACCCACAAGTGCAACGGTTCGACCGGTTTCTTCGCGTATGTATTCAACCCCTTTGCCAATGAGCATGGATTCATTGCTAACAACGCCTTCTGACATGACTTCATTCTCGGGATCGGGTTTTACAAACGCCGGCGTCGCCGAGCTCAGCAGTTCTAATGAATGCTGATCAAGAAAGTCTCGCAGCTCATCAGGGCCAGCTCGTAAAATCAAGATATCTTCTTCGCGGATAACATAGCTTGCTCGCACCGCGCGAGCAAAACGCCGTTTACCGGCAACACCAATAACTTCCACACCCGCACCGTCGCTGTCACCCAGATCGGTTTCACCCAGCGTTTTCCCTACTAATGGTGATTCACTGGGGACTTTTGCCTCAGTCAGGTACTGACCCACTTCGAATAGCTTATTGGCAGTGTTGGTTTGCATACGCTCTTTTGGTATTAAGCGCCAACCCACAAACGTGATAAACAAACCGCCGATGATGGCAATGGGCAAACCGACCGGCGTAAACGAAAACATGCCAAAGGCCTCGCCTGCATGTTCTGCGCGAATGCTGGCAACAATAATGTTGGGAGGAGTACCAATTAAGGTCATCATGCCACCCAGTAAACTACCAAAGGCCAATGGCATCAGAATAAGAGCCGGAGATCGGTTTCTTTCATCGCAAGTGGACAGAGCAATGGGTAACAGCAACGCCAGCGCACCAACATTGTTCATGAATGCCGAGGCAACAGTGATCACCGCGGTCAGCGCCGCGATATGCATAATGGGGGTTTCGGTCAGGTGGCTTATACGACTGGCAATCTCATCAACAACACCGGCATTTTTAAGTGCACTGCTAATAATCAATACAGCCGCAACGGTTATGACAGCCGGATGACCGAACCCAAGGAAAGCTTTGTCTGGTTCTATCAGACCAAGCAAAATGCACGCGACCAGAGCCGACATGGCGACGAGGTCGTAACGCCAACGGCCCCAGCCAAACATAAGCATGGCAATGCATAAAACGGCACTGATCAGTATCTGTTCGGTAGTCATTGTTTATTGATTTTTGACCTGTCTTTTTTTACTTGCCAATCATTGACTAATCATTAGCTAATCAGCCTGCAGCCGGTTGCACGGCTTTTGCATTCTACTAGGGGAGCGACAATCTGTTCAGCTTTGCGCCTGATCGTCGTGTGCATTCGGAAATATATTGCATTATATGAAAGCCGCCACCCTCAAAACAAGAACCGCCGTCAGCACAGTAGACATCACTGTTGAAGGCAAACAGCACGGCCACCTTAGCGTGCCCTGCGCATCACCCCACTCGGCGCTGGGCACGGTGCAAATTCCAGTGTGCGTGATCAAGAACGGCGATGGACCCACAGTTACTTTAGTGGCCGGTGCGCGCGGAGATGAATATGATGGACGGATTGCCCTACAAAATCTGATCACGACAATACAAGTTGACGATATAAGCGGCTGCCTGATTATCGCACCCACAATTAACCCGAGCGCGGCTGCCATGCAACGTGCGAATACACCACTAGACAATAAAGATTTAGGTACAAGCTTCCCCGGTGACGCAAGTGGCACGATAACAGATCAAATGGCAGCCCACCTGTTTAACACAATTATTGAACCTGCAGATCTCGTTGTAGAAATTCAATCTGGTGGCCAGACCACTGTGAGCGCTGCGTTGGCCTGCGTGCAGTTTAATGTCGAACACAAAGAGCAACAGCAACTATCCGAGGAAGCAATGATTGCTTTTGGCGCTCCTTATAGTGCCCGTTTGTTACCAGATCACGATGGCAGCCTTGCATCGGTGTTGCAAACGCATCAAAAACCGTTTATCGGTGTTTACCTGGGTGGAGGAAGCAGCGCTAATTCACGCAATATTGAGATTGCTCAAATTGGTTGCCGCAATGTGTTGGTCCAGCACCAGGTATTAAAGACCGAACTGATTTTACGTTCTACACGCATGCTGGAAGTCACTTCAGATAAAAACTACCTGATAGCGCCGTGTTCAGGCTTACTGGATTTGTGTAAAGATGCTGGCGATGAAGTGTATATGGGTAGCCCGATTGCCAGAATCATCACACCCGGATGCACCGGCTATCAACCCACCGTACTAAAAGCCGATCGTAACGGCATACTAATGGCCCGCCATCACAGCGGGCGCATTGAGCAAGGCGACTGCATTGCTATTATTGCCGACGAAGTTCAGCGTTGAACTTCTTCAACGAACCTAACTAACGGACGCCTCAAGCTCACTGACCAGTGCCGGTTCCAGCTTAAGAGCCTGGGCAAGCGAGTCCATGTATTTGCGTTCATCTGAGGCGTTCAGATCAACCACCATCGCCGAGGCCAGGTAAATTTCTGCTGCGGTTTCAGGGGTATCGGCGGTTGCTGCAATCGTATTCACATCGACCGGGTTGTTAAGCTCGCGCATTAAAAAGGACGTTATGTCCTGCTCTAGTCCGATGCTTTCAATTTTTTGTGTAATCAGTTTTTGTTCTTCTGCATCAAGATGACCATCCGACTTGGCGGCTGCAATCATGGCTTTGACAATGGATTCACTGCGCACATTGGCTTCTGAGCTAGCCAGTTCGGCTATGGGTGTTCCGGTATCACGAATGGCGGTGCCCTGTTGTTGTTGCCATTGGTTATAGGCTTTATAGGCAATACCACCCACTGCTGCAATACCACCAACCTTGAGTGCAGTGCCTGTTAATTTTCGGCCACTCTCTGTGCCCAACAATAACGCTACCGCACCGGCGGCCAAAGCACCTTTACCCATGCCGTCGAGCATTTGATCTCGTTCCGGACCGGACTCTGGCACCCCTAATTTATCTTCGGCTAATTCGATACCTTTTTTTGTGGCTGTTTGCGACTTTTCCAGCAAGTTGTCCAGAATAACTTTAGCGTCCAAGATTTCGACTCCTTATATAATAATAAACACACGCTTTACATGCCTTATAGTATGGGCAGATGCAACTAATTTCACTAGCCATCAACACCTTTAATTTCGCATACACACTATTTAACG
>CALHOI010000097.1 GCA_938035525.1 uncultured Granulosicoccaceae bacterium | reverse complement strand
CGGTCGAATTATTAAAGATGTACGTTAGCAACACGTTACCCGAGTCTGAAACAATTAAAATAACTGTCCATCCGGAAAACGCTATTGCAAAAAAAATCTACCTGCGAAGTGGGTTTGTTGAAACCGGTGAGATTGAAAATTCAGAGACGGTAATGCAGTTCAAATTAGTATCTTAGCAATCTGCGGTATCGCAAATTGCAATTTGCAAGTCCCGCAATACAAAAAATATTGCTAACAAGCTCAACCAGCGTCGCCACTGGTTTTATCTGCACAAATAAACCGGTGTGGAGAGCGCGGGATAAGCTTGCCGGTATTGTCGGCGGTTAGCATCTGGTTTCCGTAGCAGCCATTTTTGTTGCCAATTTTGTTATCTGTGGCGGCACCTGCCGCATCCAACACGGTAATCACTTCCATCGCGCCGTTGTCTGTAACGGTTGAGATAAGAGCCGAGTTAACAATATAACCTTCATTAGAATCAACGTAGCTTGCCAGATTTTCAATTTTTGTCAGGGTGTTCCATGACACACCGTCATCACGAATAATGTGAGTCACATCGCGAGTGTTGTCTGAATTAACATCGCTAAGAAAAAACTGCGTGACCAGCATATTGGATTCATCTGCGGCTGTTGGGCTGGCTGCAACTTTGACTCCTTCAACCAGAAAGGGTGTGTCCTGGTTTTTGCCAAGTTCAATCAAAAATTTAAGTTCGGCGTCCAGGATGGTGCGTTGCCGAGGGTTGAGTTGATCGACGCCGTCGTGGTCGGGCCATTGCTCACATTGAAATCCCCATTGCTGTTGATATTTGTTGGCAAGCTCCTGCGCCTTTTCTGAGCAGAATAGGGTGTCGTGGTTGGCGTACCATTTAACGTCTCTGGCGTTGTTGGCTTTTGTTACTGAGACTTCACATAAATGTGTTAAGCCCGGAAGTTCCAGCCTGATAAATCGTTTGTCGTTACCATTGTTGCATTCGAATTCCAGTGCATAAGATGGATGAACCAGTAGCATTGCCAACAGTGATGAGGCGAATAGGTATACGCTGGCGCTGATCCGTTTTTTAATAAACGATAGATTGTTATTTTTCATGTGGTTCAGCCTCTCAAACATCCATCTTTGTAAACGTTTATTTCAGGTCTTATTGTTCAGGTCTTACTGTTCTGGCAATAGCACAATTTTTGGCGACGCTGTACTACCGGTATGAATAGCTTCGAATGCTGCAGCGCCGTCTGTCAGTGGTCGCGATTCTACCCAATCTAAATTTCCAAGTGCACCACTGGCAATTAAATTTAGCGATGCTTTTAAGTCTGTCGGTGAGTAAGTGTAGTGGCCTATCAGCGTGATTTCTTGTAATGTTAATTTTCGGGTGTCAAGCCCAGGTTCGTTGTCTTGAAGGCCTATGTGCGAAATGACGCCACCAGCGCGAACTTTTTGACTCGCATGTGCACGCGTTGCACCACTGCCTACCGCATCCACTACCAGGTCAAAGTGATCGTCGTCGGGAACATTGGCGTCAAGTGGGTTGTAAGTTGTGCCACAGTTAAGCGCGTCCACAGTGGCCCTACGGGGAGCATTGGTTTCTGCAACCGCTAATTCACGTGCACCTTTTTGTTTCAGTATTAAGGCTGCTAACAAGCCAATAGCGCCACCGCCGATAACCAATGTTCTTGATTCAGAAATTGGGCGTGTCAGTGCTCGCTCTGCCATGACCACGGCGTGTAGTGAAACGGCGGTAGGTTCCATTAGGCTGGCGTGAGTTGCACTTAAGTTGTCGGATAATGGAAACAGGTTGGCAGGCTCAATGGCCATGTAATCAGCGAAGCCACCGGCGCGACCCAATCCAACTAAATCGCGTTTAGCGCACCGGTTAGGATTGCCCTCAAGACACTCCCGACATTGATTGCAGGTGAGCATCGGGTTGATCGCCACGCGAGTACCGCTCATGGCGCCGTCGACAACTGTGCCGGCCAGCTCGTGTCCGAGAATCATCGGTGGTACGCGACGCGCATCGTGCCCGTGATAAGCGTGCATGTCAGAGCCGCATATACCGGCGGCTTCAATTTTGACCAGTGACAAAGCGTCCGTCGCAACGGGTGCCGGTTCATCTCGCATTTCCATGGACAGTTTGCCCGTATAGACCAGTGCTTTCACAATGACTCCTGTGGTTTTATTTTTAGATTAATGCATGCCGGCTTCGGTTAAAAGCCGTTAGCACCGTATTCGAACCAAAACGTGTATGCTTTGTCGCCACTTTGTTTGTGGCGCAGCTAATTGCTGTGCTTATTTGGCGGTAAATCCGCCGTCAACGTAAAGAATTTGTCCGGTGATGTAATTGGATGCCGGTGCGGCCAGAAAAACGGTCACGCCGTCCAGGTCGGCCAGCTCACCGTTGCGACCAATAGCAGTCTGTGCGGCCAGCTTCTCGGTCAGGTCAGCTTGTTCAAATACAGGGGCAGTAAGGCCGGTGGGAAAGAATCCAGGGGCGATTGCATTACAGGTAATACCATTGGCTGACCAGCTCTCGGCCATTGCCCGGGTGACTTGTCCGATGCCACCTTTTGAAGCGCCGTAAGCCATGCCATTGGTGAATGCGCGTTCAGTTTGTAGCGAGGCGATGTTAATGATTCTGCCCCAGCCACGTTGTTGCATGCCGGCAACAAATTCGCGCGCCAAAAAAAACGGCACGCTTAAATTTAAATTAATGGTCTGATCCCAGCTATCAATGGAGATATCGGCTGCGGCTTCGCGGTAATTGACGCCGGCTGCATTGATCACAATATCAACCTGGCCGGTGAATGCCACTGCTTTGGCACTGAGTACATCAAACGTTGTTCTGTCGTGTAAATCGTGTGGTAACACGAAAGCATTACCACTAATTGCGTTGATAGCGCCTAATGTGTCGTTAAGCGCCGCTTCACGGCGACCCACTAGCACCACGCTGGCACCGGCTTTCGCCAGTGCCAGCGATTGCGCCTGGCCGATGCCTGACGATGCACCGGTAACCAGCGCTGTTTTTCCCGTTAGGCTAAATTGCTCGAAGGCTTGTGACATAGTGTGGTGGTGTCTGATTATTCAGCAGCAGGTTGCAGCTCAAATTTGTCATTGGGAAAGTACTTGGCCAGACGCTCGTCACCGGAGCGAGCATGCGCTTCCATACCTTCCAGACGTGAAATACGTGCCGCAGCAGAAGCCACTTCTTTACACGCTTCTTGTGTCATGCGTTGCGTGGTCACTGTTTTTATAAATTTAGCAGCAGATAATCCGCCGGTATAACGTCCAGCACCGCGGGTTGGCAATATGTGGTTGGTGCCCGAACATTTGTCCCCGAATGTGACGGTGGTTTCTTCACCAACAAACAAAGAGCCGTAATTACGCAAACGCTTTACCCACCAATCAAGGTTATCGGCGTGCACTTCCAGATGTTCTGCCGCGTATTTGTCACTGATGGTTGCCATGGCTTCATCGTTTTCGCAATAGATGACTTCGCCATAGTCGCGCCATGCTGCTGTTGCAGCCTCTTTGGCAGTTTCGGGTAGCTTTTCAATCAAGCCAGGCATCATCGCAATAACTTTATCCGCTAAGGCGCGGTCTGATGTGAACAACCACGCTGGAGAGTCAGGTCCGTGTTCTGCCTGAGAGACCAGGTCAGTGGCAACAATATGCGGATCGGCTGAGGCGTCAGCAATAATGCCAATTTCAGTTGGACCGGCAAACAGATCGATGCCGACACGACCAAATAACAAACGCTTGGCTTCAGCAACAAAGCGGTTGCCAGGCCCTACCAGAATGTCGGCTGGATGATTAGTGAATAAACCAAAAGCCATTGCAGCAATGCCTTGCACTCCACCCAATGCAAGGATGGTATCAGCACCACATAAGTCGGCAGTGTAAACAATGGCAGGGTTCGGGCCGCCGGGTTGGTCGGCCGTAGCAGGCTTTGGTGGTGAGCACGCAACCACATGTGAAACACCGGCGGTTTTCGCCGTGCCTACCGACATAACCGCCGAGGCCACATGTGCATAACGACCACCGGGAATATAACAACCGGCAGTTTGCATGGGGATTTGTTTTTGTCCCGCCCACAGACCAGGCGAGAGCTCAATTTCAAATTCGCTGAGTGAGTCGCGTTGTTTTTCGGCAAAGCGACGTACTCGATCATATGCAAACTGAATATCATCTTTGGTTTTTTGCGGTACGCGACTGGATGCTTCAGCAATAGCATCTTTGCTTAAGACGATTTCACCATCGTAACCGTCTAATTTTTTAGCGTAGTCCCGGCAGGCATCTTCACCACCGGTTTCGATGGTGCTTAAAATCTCCTGTACGATGCCGCGGGTTTTATCATCTTGCTCTGCTTGCGACTCGGTCGCCTTTTTGATGTATTCAATACTCATTTGCATCTCTTGATAAAGTGTTAGTTGTGAGCCAAAGGCTAGGTAATTGCGTGCAGCACTTCGTTACCGCCTTCCCACATCATGACCAGGGCCACATAGAAAATAAGCACCAAGCCAACGTAAGCAATCCACGGATAGCGTTTAAGCAGCTTGGCGATTAAGGTTGCAGCAAAAATCATGAAAGCAACCGACAGCGCAAGGCCAAATACCAGAATGGCAGGGTAGTCCCGTGATACGCCGGCAATCGCTAAAACGTTGTCTATAGACATGGATAGATCGGCGATGACAATCTGAATGATGGCAGGTCGCATTGACGTGAAAGGTGTTGCCGCCGAGTCTCCATGAACATCGTCATAACCACTACGCAGTTCGTCCCACAGACGCCAACATACCCACAGCAGCAAAGCACCACCAATGAGTTTCAGACCTACGATGTTAAGCAGCTGCACGGTAATTAATGAAAAACCGATTCGCATAACAACAGCTGCACCTATACCCCAGAGGATAACTTTTTTGCGCATATCCTCTGGTACACGTGAGGCAACCATGCCAACAATAATGGCATTATCCCCAGCCAATACCAGGTCGATAAAAATGACCTGTATCAGTACGTTAATCGCATCAAGCGATTGTAAGTTGCTAAAAAATTCAGAAATCAATTGATTGGAACTCGTAGTGAATAAGTTAAAAAAGATGCGTCCCGGAGTCGGGACGCATTGATCATAAAGCTAGTGAAAAATCAGAGGCTAAAATTCCCTAGTAGCGTTTAGGTACTCCGGCAGCCATAGCGCAATTTGCGGTATCGCCATTATGATGATCAGTCCTAACAGCTGAATAACCATGAACTGCATCATGCCAAGGTAGATGTCTTTAAGATCCCACTCGGGAACAACACCTTTGAGGAAGTACGCCGACAGTGCCACTGGCGGCGATAACCACGCTGTTTGGAGATTTACCGCCACTAATATCCCGAACCAGATAAGCCGGTTGTCGGTATCAGCCAGAATACCTTCGAATGGCAGGCTTTCAACCAATGGCAACAGAATGGGCACGATGATCAGTACGATTGGTACCCATTCAAGTGGCCAACCCAACAGGAAGATCAGCGCCATGATTAAAATCAAAATGCCATACGGCGGTAAGTCCAGAGTCAGCAGGAACTCTGTCAGCATATTAGGTGTACCCAATTTACTGAACACCGCGCCGAAAAAGTTAGATGCCGCAACCAGGAATAAAATCAACACTGAAATTTCCAGTGTTTTAATGAGTGCGTTTTTAAATCCTGACCAGGTTAACTTACGATAAAAAATGGTTAGCAGGAATGAACCCAGCGCGCCAACTGCCGCACCTTCTGTTGGTGTAGCCCAGCCCAACAAGATACTGCCCAAGGCGAACCCAACCAATGCCGCTGGTGGAACTAATCCCAGAAAGAATTCACGACAAATAATCCACATGGACTCTGCACGCATTTCTTCTGGCAATGGTGGCCCCAATGAAGGGTTTATTTGACAACGAACCAGTGCATAACCCACGTACAGCGTTGCCATTAAAAAGCCTGGAATAATGGCGGCAGCAAACAGGTCTGTTACCGGCACTTCGAGTATCGGGCCCATAACAACCAGCATGATGCTTGGAGGAATCAAGATACCCAAGGTGCCACCTGCAGTGATTGCCCCAGCAGATAGACGCACATCATAGCCAGAGCGATTCATGGTTTTAGCGGCCATGATGCCCAGGATGGTAACGGATGCGCCAACGATACCGGTAGCTGCTGCAAAAATGGTCGATACAAACAAGACCGCAATATATAAAGATCCCTTAACGCGTGACAACATGAGCTGTACCGCGAGAAACAGACGCTCCATAAGTCCGGCTTGTTCCATCAGGATGCCCATAAATATAAACAAGGGCACCGCGGACAGGGTTTGTTCAAGCATGGATGACGAGAACATGAGCGTTTCCTGGTAAAAAACCAGATCCCAATTCCAGCCTGAACCCCAGGCACCAAATACCGTGGCCAGGAATATCAACGTGAAAGAGATGGGGAAGCCGACAAAGATCGCGAACAGCATAACGCCGATCATGATCAGGCCAATAATTTCAGGACTCATACTGGCCATCTCCCGCGGGTGGCGGCATACCAGGATTTAAGAATCTCTGATAGGCCTTGCATCATTAAGAAGAAAGCGCCAACGGGAATGCACAAGCGAATGGGCCACAAGTAAGGTGCCCAGGCTGTATCGTTTGCCACTTCCCATCGAGGTGAAAGCGAAGATAAAAAGTATTCGGTACCGCTGTACATGAGACCAGCCATACCAAACATAAATAAGGTGCAATACATAATCAGGTCAATAATGCCTTGCGCACGATCTGACCAGTAGCGGTATATAAAGTCAGCCCGAATATGCACGCCTTTAGCCAGCGCGTAGCCTGCGCCAAGCATAAACATGGCACCGTATAGCATGCGACTAACGTCAAAGGCCCATAAGGTTGGACGGGGACGAATTTCACTCTCGGCTTCCGGGTTGGTGAATACCCTAACAATCTCTTCCCACCAACCTACCGGTGAAGTGCCTACTTTACGCACGACTACCTCGTACACCATGGCCAAACAAAGTGGTACCAGCAGCCAGCACACAATCTTGCCTACCCAGTCATTAAACGTATCAATAAAACCAATAATGTTTTTGTGTAAGGGGTTCATGTCATCGGGTAAATGACCTGGATCTGCAGAGCGACGCTCGGCAATGAGCTCGTCAGCAATTTCTAACTTATTTGGATCTACGTCTTCAGCCATGGCTTTTCGTATAGAGTTGTTAGCGAGTTGGAAAAAAAACAGGCCCCGAGCCGGTGGCTACGAGGCCTGCGTACTAATGCCGTTGCCTGTTTCCAGGTGATGGCTGTTTGCAAAACTTACTTCTTGGAAGCAGCAAACGCGTTACCCAGGGCAGCGTTGGAGGTTTGTGCTCCAGCCCAGAAAGGTACGGCAACATCAGCGAAGTCTTTCATTGAAGTCCATACTTCATTGAAGAATTCGTTTTCTGCGGCGTTCTTTTCCAGAGTCGCATTGGCAGCAGCCATGTACTCGCTGAAGTAGTCAGCTGGCGTGTCATGCAGAATGACGCCTTCGTTTTCAGTCAGGGTCTTCAGTGCTTTACCATTTTCGTAAATGCGGTAGCTGATAGCGCGCATTAATGAAGCATCAGCAGCAACGCGCATGGCGTTTTGCTGCAGTGGAGTCAGTTTGTTCCAAACGTCTCCGTTGATGTACATGTCAGCGTTTACCACAACCTGGTGTAGACCCTGTAGGTAGTAATGCTTCAGGACTTTCTGGAAACCGAACACACTGTCAGGCTTCGGGCAGCACCATTCAGCCGCATCGATTGTGCCTTTTTCCAGCGCAGGAAGAATGTCACCACCGCCCATAGCAACAGCCGCAACACCGATGTCTTTATAGGTTTGGCCAGGGATGCCAGGAGGTGCGCGGAAACGCAGCTTACGGAAATCATCCATGCTGTTGATAGGCTCTTTGAACCAACCCAGTGCTTCAGGACCAACAGGCTGGAGCAACAGGCCTTTTACGTTAACGCCCATTTCGTCCCAAAGACGGTCATACAACTCTTGACCACCACCAAAGTGGAACCAGGAAATGAATGCGATGTTATCAATACCAACACCGGCACCAGCAACAGGTGAACCGAACAACATAGCCGCCGGGTGCTTACCAGACCAGTAGTGCGTCCAGGCAAAGCCGCCATCTAGCAGGCCTTTATCAACAGCGTCGAGAATGTCGGCATTACCGACAACTGAGCCGCCAGGCAGTACTTCAATAATCACTTCGCCGTCAGTCAGGTCACTGACATTTTTAGCGAAGTCTTTAACCATCACGATCTCGTCACTTTTGTCACTGAGAACGGACTGCACTTTAATAGTGGTAGCAGCCTGAGCTGAACCGATGAGTGCAAGTGCAAGTGATGCGCCGAGAGTTTTGAGCATAATGCTGCGCATGTGGATTTTTCCTCCGAGTGGGTTTAAATAGCCACCTTTTTACTTAGGTGACGCTTGTAGCCGCAAAATATACCGAACGACAGCAGTGGTTAGCTCTGATTCGGGTTAGTTTCACTTCTTTATACCGCGATTGCATAGCAGTAATGAGACACAGAATCTCATTAAAGCAAAATCGTGTCAAACAGGAAATCGAATGTTCGAGAAGATTTCGCTCCGCGTCAATTCATGTATAAGATATCTTGTACATGATTGATTTGCAAGCAAAGAAATGGGCTGCTGAATGGCCCAGAATGGCTGGTTTGCTCCGCCCATTGGAGAGCGTGCGATGGTGCAATAGTTGTTAAGTGCTTAAGACTATTGGGATTTTGAGGCCAGCTTAATGAAAGCTGACCTCGGCGAAGTTAACTCAGGAAGCCCAGATCGTTTTGCGCGAAGTTGGACAGTGTGGGCAAGGTCTCGGTCATTTGGTCTTCGGGCAGGCCCATCCAGCGCAGTAAAGTTGCCGCATACTGAGCCGAGGCCAAAGTTGGTACCACACGGCCATTTTGAATGGCATCAGGCCCATCCACAGACATTCTGGGCATGGTGCCATAGACGTCGCCTCCTTTTACAGCACCGCCCATCACCATTAAATGGTTGCCCCAGCCGTGATCAGTACCATCACCATTGCCGGTCAGGCTTCGGCCAAAATCAGAGGCCGTGAAGGTGGTGACATTGTCGGTTTCACCAATCTCATCTAATGTTGTCTGAAAAAAGCTGAGCGCTTTGGCCAGTTCGGAAAACAAATAAGGCTGTGTTTTGTTTTGATGATCGTGGACATCAAAGCCTTTCATGCGAACGTAAAATATTTGTCGACGCATGCCAAGCTGACCACGTGCCGCAATCAATTGGGCGACCATAGCCAACTGTGCCGCCAGAGAATTTTGTTCCGGCTGCTCGGTAATGATTGACCCGTTACTTTCCAGTACCGCTCCCAGTTCTTCAGTAATGCGTAATGCACGGTTTTGCACATCGGCGTATGCGCTGGAGAAAACGTGGTTTTGCTGCATCTGCATCACTCTAGCAAACGCTTCTGCACGAGGTTGTTCCCACTCGTTGGTTTTATCCAGCCCGGCGAATTCGAGTAGGCCGGTTTCTTTCATAGCAAAAGGACGCTGGCCTGAACCTGATTGCCAATAGTTAGCGCCATCAAGCGTAACTGAGGTTAAGTAGTCTCTTTCCTGGTAGGTCGAAAAGTGCTCTGCTGCAATTGCACCCCAGCCGTTTTCTGCTCGTCCACGTCCCTGGAGTTGTTGCCATTGAATTTCCTGGTCAGCGTGCGAAAATAATTGCGCCGGCAGTGGTACTGACTTGTCTTCGTATTGGAACTTTGTCGTTGGCACGATAATGTTGCCCACGTTGGCTACCATCGCCATGCGTTGTTCTTGGTACAAGTTATACAGTGGCTCTGCAAATTGATTAAACCCAAGTGATCCGTGGTCACCCGACAAGGTGCTTAAATCCAGCAGGGTGTCTCTGCCAACTGAAAGTTCTTGCCGGGATTGTGTGTATTCGTTGTACTCGGCGTTACCGGTAGGTACCAGTAAGCTGAATCCATCTGATCCGCCTTCCAGGTATACACAGACCAAGGCGCGATAATCGTCGCCATCAGCAAAGCCTGATTCAGATGCCTGAGCCAGTGTAAGCATCGGATTTGCGCCAAGGGCCAATCCTGCGCCTGTCATGGTTTTCGCACCGAGCTTTAAAAACCGGCGTCGTTGAAAATTGTTCATAAGCTTCTTCTTGTCGTTTTATGCTTAACTTTTTCAAATCACTTTTACTGCTAACCCATCAGCCTTAACTGGATGTTCGCAAGGTGGCTTTGATCTTTAGCGTTGTACTGCAGCTTCCGGCGAACTGGCAATTAAAAATATGGCTTCGGCAACACGCTGTGATGCCGCGTTTTTATAGTTTCGTGAGTCCATAAGTCGAACAACTTCCTGGCGAAGTTCGTCGGACATCCGTCCACCCAGCAATAGCAAATCAAGATGGTCCAGTAGTGCATCAGGGTTGCTTTCCAAATCCATTTCACGATCAATGTTAATTGCAATCCGCTGGCCGTCGTTTTGCACCTTATAGTTATGTGCCCAGAGACTATTTGCCAGCAGTCTACTGGTGATGCTAACCATGCTTGATTCATCCAGTATTTCAAATTCAGGGGATACCAGTCCGCTGTTGCGGATGGTGCCCGGCTGGCTGAAATCAGGCGTAAAAAAGTTGAATACTGATGGTGAGCCCAGTGGTGCTTGTTGCAATTCATCGCCGACCCAAGAGTAATTAAAATCAGGATGAATGCTGCCAGGTGTGAACGCGCGCCACAGTTGCGATATTCGCATCAGCGGTTCCTTGGTTTTTCCAAAGACTTCGGGATTGGTTAAATGACCTTGCCTTGCTTCTGAGTGCATCAGCATAGCTTTGATCGTGCTGCCCAAATTGCCGCGTTCACCCTGAGCGTTTTCATTGAATACCTGCACAACGTCAAACACATACTGGGGTGACGGATTGCTGGTGATCATTTTTGTAATCAAATGTTTAACGATAAACGGACCCACGTTAGGATGATTGGCTATGTTGTCCAACGCATCTTCAAGATCTTGCTCAGCGCTTTGACCGGCCGGCAACACCACGCCGTTCAGTAAGGTTTTTTCACCGGTATCGTGGAACTCAGGCCACGCAACCATTGGATTGATGAAGTCTTTGTTTGTTGGCCAGCGGAAGTGTTCGGCGTTGGCAAAGTGCCAGCCGGTGAACACGTGTGCAAACGCTTCTACCGTTTCCTGAGTGTAAGTGGGCAGCGGGACGCCGTCATCATCATTGATGGTGGTACCGTCCTGATTCAGCATGCTTAATCCTATGCTGAATAATTGCAGCAGCTCTCTGGCATAGTTTTCATCAGGGCGCAGGTTTAACTCAGCATCGGGCTTGTGGTTGCCCTTCATGCTCAAATACTCACCCATGACCGGGCTGAGAGTTATCTCTTTGATTAAGTCGCGGTAGTTGCCAAATGAATGTCTTAGCAACATGTCGTAGTAATTTGCCAGGCCTTCCTGCTCCGAACCCAAAGCACCTTCTGCAGAGACAACAAAGATCTGGCTCAGGGCAAAAGCGGTTCGCTGGCGCAGTTGATCGTCAGCGTTAACCGCCTGTCGCCACCAAACATTGACGTACTCGTTCCAGCGATCATTGGCAGCATGCCTCAAACCGTCAGACATGAAGGTCGCTGGCTTGGACATTTGATCGTTAATCCACTTTTCCGGCCCCGACCCTGAAATACTGTCGATATCGTTCAGGGTTGCGCCAAAGGTAGTTTGCTCAAGTAATCGAAACGCTTCTTCTTTTGACAACGGTGTGTCGGGCGCTGCGTTATTGACCTCGGTGGCCGGTAATGCTGGCGCTATTGCGGGAGCACTTGTAGATGACTGACCATTTCCACCACCGCCGCCACAAGCGCTCAATAGCACCGCAACGAAGGGCAACAGGAGTTTTATTCTTATTGTCATGACCTGCGTTCTTGCCTCTTACACGAGGAAGTTAACGGCAGGGATAGGTTATCTCTGAGATACGATGTAAAACGTGTGAAGCCCGTACGAGAGTCTTCACAGCATCGTCAATGTTGCGACTTAGCTGGCAATCGCAATGTCGATTTGTTCAAGAACCGCTGCGTTTGACTGGTAGTTCATGGCCAGAGGAGCAGGTGATTTACCAATTGCTTCAAAGAATAAACTTGGAAAGCCCTGCGCACCAATGAGTCGGGCAAAGGCTATTTGGCTGTGCAATGACTCGACTGTCATTTTGCTGTTCAGCGATTCTTTGAATGCGGTCACATCGCAGCCAATGTTTTTAGCCAAGTCTGCCAGAACGCCATCGTCGGATGGGTTTTTGGCGTCGAGGTAGTAAGCGCGCTGAATGGCATCGATCATGGGTTCTTCAAAGTCGGTGTTTTGTGCGATGGCTGCAACCACGGCTCTGCAGGCCGGGTAGGTTGCTCGCCTTGGCGTGTTGTTGGTCCAGAAATCGTGATTGAATTGCGTACCGGGAATAGTTTGCGCGATCTGTCGCCAGGTTTCTTGCAACATTTGACGCATAGGCTCAGGCATGGGGTCACTGGTATCTGGAGCTAAACCACCGAGTACGTATTGCACCTTAACCTGCTGGGGTAATGCTTGCTTGAGCTCCAGCCATGCTGGCTTAAAACCCCAACACCAACTGCACATGGGATCATGTGCGTAATACAACGTGTGAGTGTCGACAGACAACTTAATCTTCCTTGTCTTTATCGCGTCGTTGTTTTCTTATATTGCGTAAACTTTCATCGTCCAGCAGCACGGTTTGGTCGTCTTCAAGGGTTAGGGTTTTATCCGACTCATCATCCAGCTCTTTGGCACGAGCCGCATATCTGGCATCGAGATCGGCCATTTGATCTGGGTTAATCTTTACGGTGCGATCGAATGGCTCGCTGGGTAAGTCGGCTGGATCAATGGCGACAGTGGCCTGATCGTCGCCAATGTTGTTGATTATTTTTTGTCGCTCGTTTTCCCAGGCTTCACGCTTAGCCGACAAGCTGGCAATTTTAGTCTCAGTGGCGCTGGCGTCCGGCATAGCCGTTCCAACCATAGTGGCCGCACCCATAGTCTGGTTGGCTGCGCGTTCTCTAAACAGCTTTAGCTCATCATCTTTTTGGGCAATGATGCGTTGCAACCGCTCTTGCGTGTCGGCTTGTTGCCGATTCAATTCAATGGCGTCTGCGCGCGCTTTATGGACACTGATTTCATTGTCACGCAGGGACTCACTGATGCTGTCATTGCGCTTTGCCAGTAGCTGGGCATCGTTGTCGAGCTTCGTCACTTGTTCCTCCAGCTGTTCTGTGTCTTGCTTGTAGCGTAGTTCAAGCTCAGAGTGTTTAGACTCCCATGCAGCATTGCTGGCTTTGAGCTCCCGGGATGCCATAGCGTGACGAATCATCCAACCCACGAACAAGCTCAGCAGTGATGCCGCGAGCAGGCAGGCCAGTATTTCTATAAGCAAGATATTCATCGTGGCTGGTCCGTCTAAAAGTTAAACTCGATTCTGCGATTCAATTTTCGTCCAGCTGATGTGCTGTTATCGGCAATGGGTACGCCGTCACCAAAACCGTACGCACTGAGACGATTCGCAGAAATTCCCAGTTTGATCAGGTAGTCGCGCACAGCATTAGCTCTTTGCTGGCTGAGATTCAAATTGTTTGAGGCTATCCCTGAAGAGTCAGTATGACCATCTATTTCAATATCCGTGTCTGGGTACTCGGCGAACAAAGCTGCGATTGATTCGATAGTGCGTAAGCTCTCGGTTGTTAGTACATCGCTGCCACTTTCAAACAGAATGGTTGTTGAAGCCAGTGCGTTGAATTCGGTTTGCAGTGCTGCTGACGAACGAGGAGCACTGGTGGCAGTTTGCTCGGTGTCGCTGGTGGTGGTTACGGCTTGCGCATCATTCGTGTTGGCCGGCTCGGCGTTTGCGTTATCAGAATTGTTAGCATCGGCGATGCTTATGCGCTCAACCAGAGATAAATCAGATAACTTGCTTAGTGCCTTGTTAATCACGGCGTCGTGCGATTGTTCGCTGGATGCAACACCGGAAAGTGAAATTTGCGATTCAAATAAGTCGATACCAGCATTGTTTATGGGTTCCATGTCGCCCACAAACTCGGTCAGCGAATTAAGCCACGGCGCAGGGGCAACATCGTCACTGACCTGAATGCTGTTAATAACGTAGTTTGCGTTAAAAGTGGACATTGCTGATCGAACAAACTCGGTTAAGTTGTCTTGTCTGGACATGTTACCCGTCAGGGTAAGCGTGCCATCGGCAACGCTGAGCTTGAAAGACGCGGGGTCGTTGGTTTGGTTGCCGGGTTGATCGCCTGCCTGGTTGCTTTGCAGCTGATTGTTTTTGGCTCTTTCTATTAGAGCACGCGCTTTGGTGTCAACATCGTCTATTAGTTGCTCGGTGCCAGTTTGTTCAGTGCCCGTTTGCTCAGTGCCGGGTTGCTCGGTGTCCTGTTCATTGAGCGCATCGCTATCGTTGCCGATAGTGCTTGTTTCGGTCTCGGTGGGCTCGGGCTCGTTGTCAGTTGTTACTTGCGACTCTTCATTTTCGCTGGGTGCGCTTGCGTCGTTGTTTGCTGCAGCTTCAGGCGCGTCTTGATCTGCTGGCGGTTCGCTACTGCCGTCGCCAGTATCAGTGATAGCCGCGTTTTCTTCGTTTGACGCAATGGCCACTTCAACCACATTCAACTGGTTGTCGACGTGCCGTATCCCACTGGTATTGCCAAGCGCACCGAGTAGGGTGTCTTTTTGGGCTGTAGTTGCAACCGCACCCGTTAGTATGGCCGTACGACCCTCTACGTTGACGCTAACGTCGGGCGCGTCTGCCTGTGTAACAGCGGCTTGCGCATTACTTTGTAGTTGACCTTGGATGGCAGGCAAGTGTCGAACAACGCACCAGTAGGCAATGGCAGCCATACCGACTAGCCAAATGAGTAGCCAAAGGGGCGTTGAACCGGTCTGTGTATGCCTGCTGGGCATATCTTGGCGCACAATGACGTTGTCTTAAATTTTAGGTGAGGCGATTATACCGTTAGTAGGCAGGTATCAGGCGTGGAAAATTTGGCACAATGCACTTTATTTTGGTTGTTATGTAACAATTACCAACGTACAGTGGTACAAGGTAGTAACACTAGTAGGTTTAGAGAACGCTGTATTATATGGGTGTTACCAGATCTCTCAGCTCTGTCATGTCAGTACTCGCAAAAACTACTGTTAACTCTATGCCTGCCAAGGCTTTTACTGTGGTACTTACTGCGGCATTCACTGTGGTGTGTGCTGCGGCATTCTCAGGCACCGCGTCTGCGCAGGGTTATAACGTGCTGCAAGAGTGCATGAAACTCTCCAGTGCCGATGTCGACATCAATAACTGTCTCGATAACTACCTCGATTTAATGGATGACAATATCGAGGATATTTCCGAATACATTGCACGTGATCTGGCTGACGGGCCGCTCGATCAATTCCAGTTGTCTCAACAAGCTTTCATTGAGTATCGAAAACAAAATTGCCTTTGGTATCTGGAGTTTTCAGCGCCTCGAGCCACAGCTGAGAAAATTGCTAAAAACTGTCTGGCCAAAATGTCGCAAGAACGTTTGTCAGAATTACAATCGTTAATTGCCAGTGATCGCGGCAATGCCGACACTTTACGTGGCTTTTATGTATACGGAGCCAGTCGCAACAGCTTTCAACCCTGTGGCTCAACGCAGCGTTACTGGGTTGAGGGCGACGCCGAGCAAGTTGGTCAGCTGCAACAGGACTATCTGCAGCAATCCACTGCATCGCTACAGGTGCTTTACGCAGAGCTGCGCGGCAGCATAGATACATCCGTATCTTATCCCGAGCACAGTGGCGTGGTTCAGCTCGTGGGTGTGACTGTACTCAAGCCACCCAGTGACAGCGAATGTCGTCTGCCCGAAGGTGCAACCGCTAACACATTAGCCAGCTTGCCAGAGATAAAACCGGCGGCAGTACCCGAGCCTGAAGAGCTGCCACCAGAAGAGGACGAACCAGAACAGGTGCTGCGTGCCTATTTTGGTGAGTGGCTTGCTGAATGCCAACAGAACGACACAAAATTCACCTGCGAATTGTCGGTGGAATTCGATGGTGAAAACGTCACAGAAGATTCGCGTCCTAATTTGGTCATGAGCCGCAGAGAAGAAAAGCGCACCATATTGAGCATGAAGTTCCCAGAGCGTGAAATAGACACGCCGGCAAAAATTCGCTGGAGTGTTGATAAGTTCACTTTCGGCGACATCGTCGGGTCTGATATCCGTGTCGATGAGGTGGGTACACGGCAACTGGTGCACGAGCGCAAATTTATCAGAGACGACTTAATGCCCTTGTTTCGCGATGGCACTGAAGTCAGTGTTGAGGTACTCAACGATGTTGATGATGACATTGGCGACAAGTACAGCGCTTCTTTACAGGGCTTGACACGAGCATTGCAATTTGCCGATGACTTTGTAGAAAGCGGTGGCGAATTGTAGTGTCATACCGTCGTGCCGTTGTGTTTGCCAACGGCGACTGCAGTAAGCGAGAATGGTCCCTGGCAAATATCGATGCTAACGATTTGTTGTTGTGCGTTGATGGTGGGGTGCGACATTGTTTGCAGGCAAACCTGACGCCCGATGTGGTTGTCGGTGATCTGGACAGTCTCGATGCTCAATCCAAGCTTGCGCTACAAAATCTGAACGCAGAAACTGTTCGTTACCCACAAGACAAAGACGCCAGCGATCTTGAGCTGGCGCTCCAGCTATTGGCTGAACGCTCATGCAATGAAGTGTTGTTGTTGGGTATCTCAGGTGGTCGTTCTGACCACATGTTGTTTAACTGGCAAGTAGTGGCTGGTCGAAGCTGGCCATTCCGGTTGCAACTTATCGATCATAGCGTAATCGCGTATGTTGTCGATGCGGCCAATCCATTTGCCCAGTCCACACCTATCGGGCAAACATTCAGCGTTGTACCTGTAGCCGCCAAAGCACAAGGCTTGTGTGTCAGCGGTGCGCGTTTTCCACTGCAAAAAGTCAGCTTGGAGGTGGGCAGTACGCTGGGATTAAGTAATGTAGTGACCGAATCGCATTTACAGGTTAGCGTCGATGCGGGTATTGTACTGGTTATGCTAGTGCACCCAGATAGCGATAAATAGCAATGATTGACATTAGAAGTGACACGGTCACACGGCCCACCAACGCCATGCGTCAAGCCATGCATGATGCCGAGGTCGGCGATGATGTTTACAAGGATGACCCCACTGTTATTCGATTAGAAGCCATGTGCGCTGACTTGCTGGGTCACGAGGCTGCGTTGTTCATGCCCACGGGAACACAATCCAATTTAGTGGCTCTGCTAACACATTGTCAGCGAGGTGACGAGTACATCGTTGGTGGAGAGGCACATACCTACAAGTATGAGGGTGGAGGTGCTGCAGCACTGGGTGGAATTCAACCCCAAACAGTACCGTTTGGTGACAACGGTGAGTTATCGTTTAATGACGTAAGTGCTGTTATAAAAGCTGATGATGTGCACTTTGCCAAGTCCCGATTGCTGTGTCTTGAAAACTCCCAGCACGGTCGAGTGCAAAGCCTTGAATACATGCAAAGTGCACAAGACTTTTGCGATAAGCATAATCTGTTGTTACACCTTGATGGTGCCAGAATGGCGAATGCGTCGGTTGCGTTAGGCGCATCGCTGGAAGATGTTGCTAAACCGTTTGATACCGTCTCATTGTGTTTATCAAAAGGCCTTGGTGCGCCAATTGGCTCCGTGCTGGTTGGCGATAAAAGCTTTATCGATGAGGCCTTGCGTTGGCGCAAAGTCACTGGGGGTGGCATGCGACAAGTGGGCATACTCGCAGCGGCAGGTATGCTTGCATTAACCGACGGCTTCGCCCGATTGCACGAGGACCACGAAAATGCACAAACCTTAGCAGCGCTCTTGGCTGATGTGTCTGGGTTGAGTGTGCGCGAAAACTGGACTCAAACCAACATGGTTTGGTTGGACTTTGATAACCTCTCCAGCGATCTTGAGCCTGGCAAAGCCAGCCAGGGTGCGGTCGATCACGGAACGGCATTGCCGGCATTTGCAAAAGAGCGGGGCGTGCTAATGTCAGTTGGACGCAATGCAGGCCGTCTGGTAATGCACCGCGATGTCAGTCGTGACGATGTCACCACTGTCGCTGGTATTATAAAAGACTATTTTGCTTCTTTGTAGATTGCGCCTGGTTTTCCTTTTGCGGCAAAATCTGGGTGTAGCAAAATCTGGGTGTAGCAAGATCTGGCAAATAACTTAGTTGATAACTTAAACGAGAGCACCATGAGTAGCTTAAGACCTTTCCACTTAGCCTTTCCCGTTAACGATCTTGAGCAAGCGCGAGCTTTTTATGGTGGCGTGTTGCAATGCGAGCAGGGTCGCGAAGATACTGGCTGGATTGACTACAACCTGTATGGTCACCAGATCGTCGCCCATTTAGACCCCAGTCACGTACACCCGGTAGCGGTAGAAAATCCTGTCGATGGCGATAGTGTGCCAGTACCTCATTTCGGTATTGTGCTCACCTTTGATCAATTCGATGAATTAAAAGCAAGGCTTGAAGCCAATGCTGATACTCGCTGGATAATAAAACCCAAAACTCGGTTTGAAGGTCAGGCTGGCGAACAACGAACCATGTTTTTTCTTGACCCCGCTGGTAACGCGTTGGAGTTTAAAGCGTTTGCTGATGATGGGCAGCTGTTTGCTGTATAAATTGCTGATGCGTATTTAGAAGTTGCTTTTTAATTTTTAATGAGTTGGCCTTCAAATAGTTGATACTCGATTGCATTAAGCATGCGAGCATCCTCCATGTTGTGAGTGACTAATACAACGCAAAGGTCGTGAGCTTCAATCACCTTTTTTGTTAGTGAAATCATCTCGTGGCGGGTGCTTTCGTCCAACGCGCTAAAAGGCTCATCGAGCAATAATATCGGTTGTTCGCGCAGTAAACAGCGAGCCAGAGCAACCCTTTGTTGCTCACCCCCCGATAATGTGCCAGCTATGTTGTTGGCATAATCTGGCATATCAACCTCTTCCAGCACGTGATCAATGTTTTGGTAGTCGTTTGAGGTCAGTTTTAAGTTTGGTTCTATGCCCAGCCCAATGTTTTGTTTAACACTTAGGTGGGCAAACAAATTGTGTTGTTGAAATAATGTAGTAACAGGGCGGCGATTTGCTGGTGTACCCAGTAATGATTCATTTTTCCAGCTTAATTTACCTGCATCTGGTTTTAAAAATCCGGCTATTAAATTGAGCAGTGTGCTCTTGCCAGAACCACTTTTCCCTAAAATAGCGCTAATGCGTTCTGGGCTGGCTTCCAAATTGAAGCAGTATTGATTGTTGCCTAGCGACAGGCTTAGATTATCAATCGATAGCATGCGATGTGCTCTTGTTGCCGATTCTGGTAATGGCTTGCAGGGATACAAACAGTAAAAAACACAGCACTAACAGCAATGCGGCGGTGGCCGCTGCCTCGTACAGTCGGTATCCACCAATGCGTTGAAAAAGCAGTAGCGGCAATGTCAGGGCGCGTTCTGAGCCAAACAACGCAATGGCGCTTAAGTCTCCGGCGGCTAGCGTGGCCGATATTGCCAGAGCAAAGCCAATTGGTTTGCGCACCAATGGCCAGTCAAGCAGTTTCCACCGGCTCCATCCTGCTATACCCAGTGATTGTATTAGTTTATCGTTTGCGCTGGCTGCTTGCATAAGTGGGCCATCCAGTATGCGTAGTACAAAAGGCAATGCCATTAAGCTGTTAATAATGATGGCCAGCAATAGGGCAATCGAAAATACGTCGGCCACGTTTCTGAGCAACAAAAACAATCCTGTTCCCAGCACCACTGGCGGCATGATCAATATGATATTTCCCGTGTGCTGAACCCACTGGCCTAGTTTGCGTTTAGCCAGGCGCACTCGCATATGTCTGGCGCTTAGCAGCAAACCAACCCCCAACAATACCGATATGACAGATGCGCTTAGCGCAATGAGTATTGTGTTGATGCAAGCTCTTATCGTGTTTTCGTGTAGCAGAACAGTTAGGGTTGCAGGGTTTACAGCAGAGATAAGTAATCCGAGTAAAGGCAGTGATACTAACAGGCCCGCAAGTGTAATCACTATGGTGTTTATCCAGCGATAACCCGTTGCTGGTCGAAACCGCTGTGTGTTTGCTTGGTATCCAAACCCGACAGGCGTATCAGTTTTAAACAACGCGCTGAGTAGTAGCAATGTTGTACAAAAAATCAATTGCACCAAAGCCAGTGATACGGCCGCATTTAAATCAAAGTCGAATCGTAATGCTTGATAAATTGCTACTTCGATAGTGGTTGCGCGAGGACCGCCACCCAGTGTCAGGACTATGGTAAAGCTGGTAAAACAGAGGGTGAATATAAGCATAAACACGCCTAACACTTGTCCTCGCATGGCCGGCCATTCTATAAACCGAAACTGCGATCGTGCGTTCATGCGTAGTTGGTTGGCCAGTCGCCATTGCTCGCTTGGGATATCGTCCAGTGATTGTAATAATATGCGGGCGGCCAAAGGCATATTAAAAAACACGTGGGCCAGTAATATGCCACCCAACCCATAAATGGAAAACGGATTTATCCCCAATGCGCCGGTAAGACTGTTTATCCAGCCGGTTCGGCCAAACACAGCAACAATGCCAAAAATGGCCACGATGGTGGGAATCACCAAAGACAGACTAAACAGATTTATGAGCAAACCTCGACCGGCAAAATGCTGTTCACGAGAAAGCGCTTGTGCCAGTACCAGGCCCAAGCCAACAGAAAGCCCTGCAGATAGCAGCGCCTGATAAAAACTAAACCAGATTACTTTTCTAAAATAGTTGTCTTGTAGCACCTGAATAGGCGCAAGATCTGATACCGATGTTACTAAAGCCGCCAGTGGTAGCAAGGTTAGCATCGCAATGACACAAAGCGATAACGAACCTGGCAACCACCAGCGTTGGTCAGTCAAGAATGACATTAATTAAACAGCGATGGCATACGTACCTGCTGTCCATTTAGTTTGAAGACTCAAGCCACTCGTTAATCCACTTTTTGCGGTGATCTCTTACTTCGTTGGTATCAAGCAGCAGTGACTTTGCAGGCTTTATCAGTTTGTCAAACTCGGCTGGAAGCGCATCACCAATATCAATGCTTGGGTACATCACATTAGTCAGTGGCAGCGCTGATTGTGCTTCTTCAGAAATCAGGAATTGTAGAAACGATTTTCCGAGCTCCTGGTTCTTTGAGTTTTTAAGCAATGCAGCAACTTCAATCTGTAAATAATGACCTTCGTCAAATGCCGCCGCCTGGTACTGTTCGGTTTTATCAACAGCCATGTGATAACCCGGCGAAGTATCGTAACTTAATACCATGGGTGCTTCACCGTTTAGAAACAACGAAAAATAGGCTTCGCTCCAACCCGATGTGACGGTCAGAATTTTAGGTTGCAGTTTTTTCCAGGCGTCGCTTGCGTTATCACCGTAGACAGCTTTTACCCATAGCATCAGGCCCAGTCCCGGTGTGCTGGTCCGTGGGTCTTGAATGATGATCTTTAAGTCATCGGGTGCGTTGACCAGAGCATCAAGGCTGGTTGGCGGCTCGGCCAGCATTTCCGTGTTGTACACGAAAGCAAAGTGTCCATAGTCGAAGGGTACAAATGTGGTGGAATCCCAATCCACAGGCAGCGTAATGGCTGAAAGGTCTGCGCCAGATTCGGCGAGCAAACCGGTGTCCTCAGCCAGTGCCATCAGGTTGTAGTCCAATCCCAGCACAACATCAGCTTTGCTGGCTTTACCTTCGAGTTGTACCCGGTTCAATATACCGGCAGAGCTATCGATAGGGATAAAGGTGAGCGTGCAATCGCATTGTTTCTCAAACGCGGTTTTGATCACTGGTCCAGGACCCCATTCTGATGTGAATGAATCGTAGGTATAAACAGTGAGCGTTTCGCTTGCGAGGGCAGGCGTTGTAGATACAACGCTTAATAAGAACACCGCCACCAATTTTTTTATGGCAACGGCGCGCGCGGCATTGGTTCGTGCTTGGGTGATCACAGATCATCTCCTGAGGTGTAAGTGTAGGTGATGACCAACGGAAGGTATGCACTCAATTCCTACGCCGGTATTAGCCGGATCAGGTTCTACGGGTTGTTAGCACTCTCAGCCTTTCGGCACCCCGATGAGTCATCAGTTAGTGCCCGCACAAGCAGGGCACACCACAATCATGAGGCTAAATGGCACTGGATGCAAGCCAGTGGTGTGTAAGACAATGATAAACAGCTGTTCCCATGGCAAATCATGTGAACTGATTCTGAGTTAGTGCATACCCGGCGGGTGAGCCAGTTGAACGATGAATTGGGGTTAGCTATCCAATTTTTTATAGTTTCGCCTGGAGCCGTCTGGGCAGATTCTGAATCGTTTGTAGTTCCAAAGATATTGTTCTGGGCAAGCCATAATGCATTGTTCAACCGACTTGTTTAATGCTTTGGTGGCAACCGCTTTGTCGCTGTCGTCCACGCCAGCCGATGCTGGGTAATAGTGAATATGCCAGCCCGCACCTTTTGGTAAGCGTTCACAAAAACAAAACAGCACTTGCGCTTTGGCTCGGTGCGCAAATTTGGCTAGCAAGAACATGGTATTGGCTGGTTGTGCGAACATGGGGGCAAAGTGGCCGTTTGCAGCATCGGGTTCTTGATCGGGCAGTATGCCTAAGGTGTTTCCCTGTTTTAATTCCTTTAGCACATGCTTGATGCCGCTGGCATCCAGCGGTGTCAGTGTTGTACCCAGATTGGTGCGTCCGGCCACGAGCAGGGGTTCCAGCGAAGCCTTGCGCGGTGGCTTGTATAAACACGTTACAGGGTTGTCACCGGTTAATGGCAGAACGGCGCATTCCCAGCTCCCCAAGTGGGGGGTGGCAACAATTAAGCCTGACTCTGAATCTTGTGCGGCCCGCAATAAGTGTTCACCCTCAACGATGGTGGCTTTGCTTTGCACGTCGCTTTTGGGTCGCATCCAAAGCCACGGCGATTCAGTTAGTGCTTTGCCTGTCTCAATGACGCTGGCTTTGCCCACGCGCTGGCGCTCAGCTTCACTCCATTGCGGGAAGCACAATTGCAGGTTGATTAGTGTGATGGTTCGCAGCGGCGTTCTGCATGTCCAGGCAAGCCACCCAATTGTGGCGCCAATGCGATGGTTTGCCCGTAGCGAAATACTGGACAGTGCACGGGCAAATAAGTTGATCAAAGCAGCCTGCATAATACGCTTATAGTAGCAGTAACCCATACAATCAGCGCATGCGTTGGTACACTTGTCCAATGATTGAAAAAACGACTGAGCCAGCCGCACTCGAACCTGCAGCAGTGTGGGAAATGATGCAGAGCAACCCAGCGGTGCTGTTGGTTGATGTACGGTCCGACATGGAGTACTTAATGATCGGTCACCCAAAGGGTGCAAAAAATGTCTCGTGGATAGACCACCCTGACTGGACCATTAATCCTAATTTTGTATCTCAAGTGAGAAAGTTATTGCTGGGTCGGCTCAGTGCACAGCAAAACGCACCACTGGTGCTGATATGCAGAAGCGGTAATCGATCATTGGATGCCGCGAAGCTGTTGCTGGCGGAAGGCATGGAGAATGTGAGTATCGTTGCAGATGGTTTTGAAGGTCCTTTAGACAGCGAGCATCATCGCAATACTGTGGCTGGATGGCGTTTTTGTGGCTTGCCCTGGGAGCAATGCTGAGTGATTGCATTGTTGCAGCGAGTCACTGAAGCATCAGTCACTATCGATAACGTCATTACCGGTTCTATAGATACCGGCTTGTGTGTTTTAGTGGGTGTGCAGCCGCACGACAACAACCAAACGTGTCAAAAGCTCGTGGATAAACTGTTTGGTTATCGCGTTTTCCCTGACGATCAAGGCAAAATGAATCTGGATGTTATGCAGGCGCAGGCGCAGGTTTTGTTGGTGCCGCAATTTACGCTTGCCGCCGACACCAGTCAAGGCAGGCGACCCGGTTTCTCCACTGCCGCTGCGCCTGATATAGCGAAACAGTTGTTCGGCGATTTTTGCGATCGTGCAGCGCAAAAAATAACCGGGTTGCAAACCGGTACATTTGGAGCCGACATGAAAGTGGCTTTGGTTAATGATGGGCCAGTGACGTTTTGGCTGGAAACTTAAAAAACGGCGGGGGAGTCCCCTCAGTTCTAAGCGATAACTGCACTAAAATGAATACGTCGAGTATCTAATAATTTGCACAGCGGCATTGCCATTGATTTCGGTTGCTATGCCAAAGCGTGATAAATAGACATCGTTCATTTCAAACGGATATTGTGCCAGTAGTTGTTTCATATCGTTGCTGGGAGTAAATTCACCGTCGTCGGCCAGTCGACAATTGATTTGAACCTCAACTTCTGTGTCGCTTTCCAGGTCACTGCCATAAAAAGACAGAGACAGCACGATTAAGTCAGATGAAACCGTTTGTATGGGCTTGGTCCAATTGAAAGTGGTTTCAGCGCTTAGCACACGGTTATTCAGGTTAGACACAGTACTGTCAGTAATGGGTTCTACATGGGGAATAGTCATCGCGGCAAACCCAGGAAATTCCTGGCCTGGAATGCTCAGGGTTGAGCCTTGCGGTAGCTCTCCTAGTGAATGAACATCAGTCTGGAATTCGTAGTAAGCACCAAAGTCATTGAGCAACTGCATTTCAGCCCAAGTGCCAGCAGCTGTTGTTATACCAAGGGTATCTCCAGCGTTAAGCAATCGAAGGTTGGATTCTAACGCTTTGATGTGGGCTGGGCTCTCAAGTCCTACATCTTTACTGTCGTCAGAACTGTCTATCGCGTATTCGCATGAGTCATCGTTGGTAAACGATAGGCGCTCGTCGATATACGCCTGTGTCAACACCTGTCCGTAATCAACAAATTCAGCGTAACCATGAACGATTCTGTTTGATGTTCCAAGTAGGTCGGCAGCTGTTCCGCTCACAGAGCCTAACACGATCGAACCCATGCGCGAAACGGTGTTGGCGGGTACTTGGACTTTGGCTGTTTCTGTGTCGTTTGGAGCTGCGCTGCCCCCACTGCCGCCACAAGCTGTCAACAATGCTGTAATGCCAATGAGTAAGCATCGGCTAAAGTTATTGATTGGATGGGTGGGTTTTGTGCGGGTGAGCGTCATTGAGTGGGTCCGTCTCTCGATTGGCATGCAAAGGACCATCGGCCGTCAAAATAGGATCTTAAGTTGCTCAAGGCCGACAGCTAACCCTGCGGTGTTGTTTTGGCGCTCGCGTGCCGGCAATTCAGGTGTATTGGCTGCTAATCGCCGGTGGGGGCTTTTATCACTGATGTCTGTTTGTCGTGCCAGGCTAAATTGTGCTCCGGGTCCAGAAAAGACTGTCTCAATGGGCTTGGCCTTCTATCCGATTCCCAGCACTTTGAACCCAATGTTGTGAATCTGAGGCTGTCATGCCGATAAAGTAGCGTGTATCCTTGAAATACCTGTGTAGGAGTGATTCCGGTGACCAACCGTCAAGCGAACGTATCTCGCGATACGTTTGAAACAAAAATCGCGTGCGAGCTTAGTCTCGATGGGCAAGGCCAGGGCCAGCTGCAATCTGGCGTGCCTTTTTTGGACCACATGCTTGATCAAATTGTGCGCCATGGTTTGTTCGACATCAAGCTTAGTTGCAATGGTGATAATCACATCGACGATCATCACAGTGTCGAGGACATCGGTATTGCACTTGGCATGGCTTTTAACGAAGCCTTAGGAGATCGAAAAGGTATTCTGCGCTATGGACATGCCTACGTGCCATTGGATGAAGCCTTGTCCCGTGTGGTCATCGACTTCTCCGGTCGTCCGGGATTATTTTTCCATGCTGAGTTTGTTCGCGACAAAGTCGGCAGTTTTGACGTTGAGCTGGTGTCCGAGTTTTTTCAGGGCTTTGCCAATCATGCCAATGCCACTTTGCACATGGATGTCATTCGCGGCGTCAATGAGCATCATAAAATTGAAACGCTGTTTAAAGCGTTTGGTCGCGCCTTGCGCATGGCCTGCACAATCGATGAGCGTGCGGCTAATCAACTGCCCTCAACGAAAGGCGCTTTGTAGCTTTTCGTGGCTATAAAATAAAGTTGACATTACGTAAATAAGATTCTTCATCATGCAAAGAATTGCTGTTCTTGACTATGGCATGGGTAACCTGCGTTCGGTTGCAAAAGCAATCGAAACGGTTGCACCCGGCGATGAAGTGCTGGTCACCGCTGATCCCGAAACGATTAATAATGCCGATCGAATCGTGTGCCCGGGCCAGGGTGCTGCTGCAGATTGTATGGCGGCGCTGGCTAATGCCAATTTGGTTGAAACCATACAGCAATTGATTGGAACCCGACCATTCATGGGTATTTGTATGGGCTTGCAGGTGTTGTTAACGCACAGCGAAGAAAACAACGGTACTGACTGTATTGATGTTATACCGGGTAAGGTAAATCGATTTGATCACCCCTTGCTTGATGCAGATAAGCAACGCTTAAAAGTGCCGCACATGGGCTGGAGCCAAGTGAATCAAATTGGTCATCACAGCATGTGGGATAAAATTAACGATGGTGCTCGTTACTATTTTGCACACAGCTATTATTGTGTTCCCGATAACAACGCTTGTGTTGTTGGCCGCTGTCATTATGGTTTGGACTTTGCGGTTGCGTTGGCGCAGCAAAATGTCTTTGCCTGTCAGTTCCATCCAGAGAAAAGTGCCCGCGACGGGTTGCAGCTGTTGCGTAACTTTATGCTCTGGGACGGCCAGGCTTGAAACCCAATGAATCACTTATTTGTAGATAACACCTCATGCTGATAATACCCGCCATCGATTTAAAAGAAGGTCAATGTGTGCGCCTGCGTCAAGGACGCATGGAAGACGACACGGTGTTTTCAGACGATCCAGTAGCAGTGGCAACGCAATGGGTTGAGCAGGGTGCGCGACGCTTGCATTTGGTTGATCTGGATGGGGCTTTTGCCGGTGAGCCGCGTAATGCAGCCGTGGCTGAAGCCATCTGCAAGGCTTACCCTGATTTGCCAGTGCAGTTAGGTGGTGGCATCCGCTCGGTTGAAAGTGCACAACACTACATCGATGCGGGTATCAGTTATCTTATAGTGGGTACCTTGGCGGTAAAGCAACCTGAGTTTGTTGATGACTTGTGTCAGCGTTTTCCGGGCAAAGTCATTGTTGGTCTGGATGCCAAAGATGGATTTGTTGCCACCGAAGGCTGGGCCGAAGCATCCAGTGTTACAGCCGTGTCTTTGGCAAAACGCTTTGAAGACGTTGGCGTGTCAGCCATTGTGTATACCGACATCAGTCGTGATGGCATGATGCAGGGCGTCAATCTGGACGCCACAGCTGAGCTGGCAGATGCCATAAGTATTCCGGTTATAGCGTCTGGTGGTGTAACAAACATGGATGACATCACAGCCCTTTGCGGTGTGCAAGGTACGCCAATTGAAGGTGCTATTGTTGGTCGGGCTCTGTACGAAAACACACTGCAGTTGGCAGCGGCGCAGCAGCAAGCTGATGCACTTAGCGCTTCAGGTCAATCGTAATGGGTTTGGCCAAGCGCATTATTCCCTGTTTGGATGTTGATGCAGGGCGAGTGGTTAAAGGCGTTAAGTTTTTAGACATTCGTGATGCTGGTGACCCTGTCAGTGTAGCCCGAGGGTATAACGAAGCTGGCGCCGATGAAATTACCTTTCTTGATATCACTGCAAGCTCTGATAACCGCGACACCATGTATGACATGGTTGAACAAGTGGCATCAGAAGTTTTTATCCCGCTCACGGTTGGCGGCGGCATAAGAGCGGTCAGTGATGTGCGCAAACTGCTGAACGCTGGCGCTGACAAAGTCAGTATCAATACAGCGGCAGTGCATAACCCTGAATTAGTCCAGGAAGCTGCTGACAAAGTGGGTTCGCAGTGCATTGTTGTTGCCATTGATTCTAAAAGCGTTCACCAGGAAGGTGAAGCACCTCGTTGGGAAATATTCACACACGGTGGTCGTAAGCCTACCGGTATAGACACAGTGGAATGGGCAGTCAAAATGGCGGAGCTTGGCGCTGGCGAGTTGCTATTAACCAGCATGGACAGAGACGGCACAAAAATAGGCTTTGATTTAGGCGTCACAAAAGCCGTTAGTGACGCGGTTGAAATTCCAGTTATAGCATCCGGTGGTGTGGGCGAATTAGCGCACCTGAGTGACGGCGTATTAAAAGGTGGAGCCGATGCCGTGCTGGCAGCCAGTATTTTTCACTTTGGTGAATACTCCATAGGTGAAGCCAAATCGTTTATGCAACAGCAAGGTATCGAGGTACGTTTGTAAAAGGACCGCAATTTTTTCTCGATAGCTGACGTTCGCGAGTAAACCATGCACAGCTGGAAACGTTCAGGCTTAGCAGACACCTGCCACTGACTTTGCGCTAGCAACATAGACTAACTGTGAAGGCAGATGTCTTCTAACCCTGAACGATAGACGACTCTACACGTGTAGAGTCCAATCTTGCTAACTGCCAATGCCGAGGTTTACGGTATGCAAATAAGTGTTTTAAGTAAGCCCTCTCTACACGTGTAGGTGGTTTGACGAATTTCGGCCCAGTGCGGACCATTTGCAAAGGAATGGAAGTTGAAATGAAGTTCAAAATCATTGGCTATGAAGGCTTGAACAAAGTAGCTATGACTCAGGCACTTAGAGAGTACTCGGGTAAAGGGTTATCAGATTCCAAGCAAATGACAGATGATTTATTGAAGAATGGTAGTCTGGAATTCGAAGTTACGGAGAGTCCGAATACAGAAAAGTTACTTAAAGTTCTGCGCGAAGCGAATGCTAATGTATCTGTA
>CALHOI010000096.1 GCA_938035525.1 uncultured Granulosicoccaceae bacterium | reverse complement strand
TACAAGGACATCGCGACAACCGCATAACCTTTTCGATCAACGGCGCCGATGAGCCGTGCGAGCTCGCGACGGTGTAGTAGCAATTTTCGGCGTCGGGTGCCCAGTGTGGAGTGGTGTGTTGAGGCAGAGATGAGTGGCGTGATGTTGCAACCATATAACCACGCTTCCATTTGATAGATTTGGATGTAGCCATCCGTTAACTGGACTTTGCCGGCCCGCAAACTTTTGACCTCCCAGCCTTGCAAAACCAGACCAGCCTCAAATTTTTCATCAATTTTGTAGTCGAACGTTGCCCGTTTATTGCGGGCAATGGTTGCGCTGGGCGATCCTTGTGCTTTTTTGTTTTTTTTCTTGGCCATACAGGCATTATAGGGGCAACCGCTGCAAAACAAGAACCCATGCCTTCAATTTCGCGCACAGCCCTGGTGGAACACACCGCACAATCTATGTACGAACTCGTCATCGATGTTGATTCTTACCCGCAATTTCTACCCTGGTGCAGCGCCGCGCGGGTCGATGAGCGCAGCGAATCACATCAGTTAGCGTCAGTGACAATTAATCAGGTGATTAATCAGTCCGAGTTTTCGACCCGCAACCAGCTCAAGGTTAATGAGTCCATCACCATGGAATTGATAAACGGGCCGTTCAAGCAGCTCAGTGGCACGTGGCGTTTTGAGCCCCTGGGTGACACGGCGTGCAAAATTTTGCTCGACATCGATTTTGAATTTGCCAGTCCCATGGTCGCGAAATTGATAGCGCCGGCTTTTAACAAAGTGTGCGATACCATCGTGGATGCCTTTATCAAGCGCGCTGGCGAGCTGAGTCGACAGTCGTGAACGTGTCGGTGGTTATGGCCTTTGCTGATCGCCAGCAAGTGATGCAGCTGGACGTACCCGAAACATGCTCTGCGCGAGACGCGGTGAAGTTAGCGTTGGCTAAAGGCCTGGATGTGAGGCACGAAACATTCTCGGTGGACGATGCACCATTGGGCGTGTATGGCGAACGTGTTAAAGATAATGCAGCGTTAGCGCCCAATGATCGAGTGGAAATATATCGACCACTACAGCAGGACCCAATGGAGTTGAGGCGTCAGCGAGCGGCTTTAGAGTCCGGTGGGCTCTCTAAGCGGCGGAAATAATTTCTCCCACCAGTTGCGGTGCGGCGGAAGCTCTCCTGAAACCTCGTCGGCGTTTTGGTCAATGCGCGCAACGGTTTCGTTCTCAAAAAAGATAGCCAGGCGTTTAGCCTCAACCGCTGCACCAGCCGGCGCCTGGGTGTAGAGGTAATCCCAGCGACCTTGCTGAAACGGTGAATTGGCGACCGGTGCGCCCAATAAGGTTCGTACCGCGTTTTGGTCCATGCCCACCGAAATAGCCGACAGTTGTCGCTCGGAGATCAGATTGCCCTGCTGGATGGTGATGCGATGCGCACGTGGTAACCAGAACGGGTCGCCGCCGCAGCCAACGAGACTGGTGAGCAGCAGGATAAGTAGCGTGAGTCGCACGTGGGTAATTTCCATGAATAAAGTGTGGTTGTTGTCGTATACTTTAGCAAACCTACATCAGCTCGCCAGTTACACCTTGGGCTAAGTTATGGCATCCATGCAGAATACATCAACTCGAGAGTTAAAAAATGCCGGTCTGAAGGTCACTTTGCCCAGATTGAGCATTCTTGAAATTTTGGAGGAGGCTGAACAGCACCACCTCAGTGCTGAAGACGTGTACAAAGCCTTACTCAAGCAAGGCAGCGATATCGGCTTAGCAACCGTGTATCGCGTGCTCACGCAATTTGAAGCAGCCGGACTGGTCACCCGACACCACTTTGATGGTGGGCAGGCTATTTTCGAACTCGACACTGGCGACAACCACGATCACATTGTGTGTGTAAAAACCGGCAAAGTGTCGGAGTTTAAAGACGAGCAAATTGAACGTCGCCTTGAACAAATAGCGCAAGAACTTGGCTACAGCCTAACCGACCACAAGATTATCCTTTATGGCGTGTTTGACAACCCAAGCGATGCCAAAAAAAATGTCGGACCGGTTGAGCGCTTAAAAGAGAAGGACGCCAGCGAATAGGCCAGCGAATAGGCCAGCGAATAGGCCAGCGAATAGGCCAGCGAATAGGGAAGACAAGCAAACAGATCACTGAACTTCGCATCGCTTGCAGGCGCGACGCCATGGACCGGTTAAAAACAGCGCCAGTATCAGCAGGCACATAGCCAACGATGCAAAGCACAACGGTATTGAACCACTCGCACCGCCGCGCACCTCACCACCTGCTGCTGGACACACGCCACCGCCCGCGGCGATTTCTGCAATTGACCCCACCAACGCAATAATAAAGGCGGTACTCCAGCCAATCGCAAAAGCGTAATGCTTGCACCCATTGTGTTTGATGATGACCGAGACAATCATCAGTGCATAGGCTGCGGTAACTACATAGCAAATGGGCACAAAGCCAATGTGCGGGCAGGCATTGCCGGTGATGTTCTCGTAACTGATTTTTAGACCACCTAAAAACCCAAAAGCCAGTAGGGCCCACAATATAAAATCGAAAATTCGCGATGCGCGCATATGTTTATCTCCTAAGACCCAAACGCGACATCAATTTGTTCGTTTCTGAAGTCGCCGTCATTAATAATGGATTGGCCGCCCAGTGTTTCAACAGAGACCTTGCGCGCGCGATTTTTACCCAGCCCGAATATCAGAACATGTGATTGATCGGATACCAGGCCCTCGCCGACCACAAAATTGCGCACCAACGTGGTGTTGTTGTCCAGCTCGACACTGATTTGTGCGCCAATGGATTCAACGGTGTTGGGCAATTTCACTTTCAAGTACCCGTTGTCGCCACCGTTATTGATAAACACATTTTGCGCCCCTTTTAAATTAATGTGAATAAGATCGGGGTAACCGTCGTTGTTGAAGTCAGCGCTAAGCGGGGCAATTCCATAAGCGCGATTGCTGACGCCAGCTTTGTTTCCGGCAGCGATAAAACGACCCGATTCGGCTTGTAACAGGAATCGACCATCGAGCCTTAAAAACGGCAACTTGTGAATCGGCCAGCCTTCATAGTTTTCTGATACAACCAGATCGTCCAGACCATCAAGGTTGAAATCTTCGAATATGGCGCCCCAGCTGAATTCGAAGTCAGCGACTTGCGCGGTTTGCGCCGTGTCATTAAATTTAAACTCGCCCTGGTTATCAAATAGCATCCAGCTTTTGTTCAGTTGCTGGTCGTCGGTGAGGTCGCCACGGATTAACGCGTTGGGAACGGTGTTGCCGACGTTCGAGAAAAAGAAGTCTGGAAGACCATCGTTGCGCAGGTCGGTGGTGGCGATGCCCATGGGGTAGGCAAACACGTCGCTTGACGGATTGGGTGTATCGCTAAAGCTTAAGTCACCGTTGTTTTTCCAGGTTTTTATTTGCCCTGTGTCATGGGCTACTACCAGGTCTGCCAGGTTGTCCTGGTCAACATCCACAAACATGGCTTGAAAGGTATTGTGCTGGTAAAGCATACCGGCACTTTCTGTGATGTCTTTAAATTCATTATTACCCGAATTTAAAAACAAGCCGCTTACCCCGCCGTAAGGCTTGTTGAATATCGTTTCACCTTGCACAAATTCACGCGCTATGTAGCCGCAAACGTATAAATCAAACAAACCGTCGCCATTGATGTCGCCAACTGCGACCGACAAAGGGACGGTTTCATTATCAAGTTGCAGGGCAAGCTTTTGCGCTGAGAACGTAGCCTGATTATTGTTGTACAAGTAAACGCCGCTCTGGCGTGACACCAGTAAATCGTTATCGCCGTCTTTGTCAAAATCGAGTGACACCGCGCTGAATGTTTTGTCGGGCGTGTCTTTGTTCCAGCCAGTGGCATCCGATATGTCGACGAAGCTGCCATTTTCAAATTGAAAAAACGCATCTTGCTGATCGCTGCCGCCGCCAATAAACACCTCTTCTGTGCCGTCGTTGTCGATGTCAATGATCGCGCTGGCGGCAAACGGTAGCGTTCTGGTTACGTCAAAGGTCGGAGCGAAGTCGATGCTTTGGTTTGAGAAAGTGGGTACCGATAAATTGGCTAATTCTGATTGATTCCAGTCAACCGGGTAGGGGTTAGCTCGATCATTGGCTGCGTACCAATAAATGCCCAGTGCGGCAAGCAGCGGCAAGATCAACAGTAAAAGGACAATCGACTTTAGTAGTTTACCGATACTCATTGCGGTGGGTTTGTTCCTGATTGAGCGTTTATAGAAGTGGTTAGGGCGCATGCCAGCGACAGGGCAAAGAAGATGAAGAAAGCCACGTTTAAAGCAATGGGCATACTGTGTTTACCTACTGCAGGCGCAAGCATGAACACAACAAAATTTAATATGATCAAGCCAATAGGGTTAAACAAAGCCATCCATCGAGGGTAGTGCGAACGACCACTCAGCGATAGCCAAATGATCACCACAGAGACATACAAGGTGGTGAACCTGATGACTTGCAGCAACGTCTCGTAACGTAAACCATAAAGCTCAATGGCCTCGATAATTTGGGGTGTTTGCTCAAGCTGAACCAAAGCGGTAACACTGGCGCGAGAACCAATCCATACAGCGCCTACAATGAATCCGAACGTACCCACAATAAACACGCTGAATGCGAGTCGGCGTTTGGCTGGTTTGAGCATCAGGTAAATGTGGTAACAACCGATCGGGTACAAGGTTGCTCCAAACACACCCAAAAAGTGTCCCAGGGTGGTTTGGCTCACAGGTGTATCGAGCAAAAAGTCGTAGCCGCTGATGCTAAAGCGTGCCAGCTCATCAAAATGCAGCAGGTATTCGCCAATGCCCACCAGTACAGCGGCAAATAGGCCTGCCAAGGCGGTGATAACTAATGTCTGCCTCATTGAGATATAACGGCGTTGTCGAGGGTTGGTCGGGTCTCAGACTTGCGATGCATTATAAAGTTCATCCTGTTAAGGGTAGCAAACTAGCCGAAGGTATAGGCGAGTCGCGGTTATTCGGGGCGCATTGGGTGGGAGTGAGAAGTGACTTTGCGTATAATCAGGGCGTCTTAAATCATGGATTCAGGAATGATGCGATCAACTTTGTACAAGACCACTGTATTTCTCGGTGCCAGTTTAATTGCTGGTTGTGCGTCCAAGCCCCCAGAGGTTATCGACAACTCTCAGTTGCTGCGAGCGGCCAAGGTCACCACAAAATTCAGTTCCACTGGCTTCAAGGGCTTTTTGGCAACTGAGGGCACTCAGGATTCCTTTACTTTTCCTGATATGCGGGTGACCAAACGAACCAACAAGTACACCGGCAGCATCATGAGTAAGTTCGGTGGTGCGGAAAATACCAACGACATTATTCGTATGGATAAAGGCCTTGAGTGGCAAGTTGATAACAAAAGAAAGCAGTATTACGAATGTGCCATTGGTCAATGCAAGGGCATAGGCCAGAATGTGTCTGCTGCTTTCTCTGACGAGCAGGCCGGAGAATTTGAAGAAGGCGACGATGATCTTCCACCAGGTTGTGTTATCACCGTAGAGGACCAACGATTTGATGTGTCTAAAACCGGTGAGAAACGCGAAATAAATGGTTTCCCAGCTGAACAATACCTGATCGACTGGCGCTACATTGCTCGCGATGATGTTGGCGGCAAGCTGGAAAACATCTTTGAGATCACCATTTGGACAACACCGCAAACGGCGGCAATGACAGAAGCACTTAACGTACAAGACCAGTTTGACGTCAAGTACACCAAAGCGCTCGACGACGGTTACCCTGATGCTTTTACCAAGGCCGTGCCGCGCGATGCGCTTAAAATGCTGGAACAGTTTTTTCTTAATTCATTATCAGACTCTGACCTGTCCAAGCTGAAAGGCATGATGGCCAAAAACATAGAGATTGAAGGTTTTCCTATTTCCAGTAAAACCAAATGGGATGCGCGTAATACCACTTGTGCTGCGCCTAAAGAACCTGAAACAGACGAAGAAAAAGGTCGGCTGAATACCAGTAGCATTAAAGGTTTGCTGGGTTCTGTGGCAAAGCAGGTTGTGAAACAGGAAGTTGACAAAAAAGCCGAAGAGAAAGCCCGTGAAATTGCGCTGGCGCCTATTTTTGTTTATATCGTTGATGTCACGGCGGTCGAAATGGGTGAGGTACGTGAAAGCCAGCTAAACGTACCAGCAAACTACAAGCTTATAACCCGCAAATAAGCGTACGTTACATATTTGCTCAATCGTTGCCGCTTAATCATTGCCGTTAAATAAGAGCGGCTTAATCAGGCACGCATCCAGGTTATTTAGCCAGGGGCGTGCCTTTTTTTATGTGAACTGACTATGGCCATAGACTACGCCACGATTAACGAACGGGCTTGCAATTTACTGCTTTCGGTAAAGAAACATGTGCCATCAATAGATGACAAGCTGAAAGCATTGATTGAGTTACGAGTGTCCCAAATCAATGGCTGTGCGTATTGCGTAGACTTACATTCAAACCAGTCAAGAGAGGCAGGAGCGTTGCAGCAATCGTTGGATTGCCTGCCTGTGTGGCGTGAATGCGGACTTTTTTCAGTTGGTGAGATGTCTGCGCTACAGTGGGCGGAAGCTGTGACGCATATTTCAACCGAGACTGAAATTGAATTAAAGCTCAATCATCTGCTTGAGCATTTTACTGAAACAGAGGTTGTCGATTTGACAGTCATTGTGGCGCTTATGAACTGTATGAACCGCTTGGCGATCAGTTTTGGTGATAAGCCGGTGGTACGTGGGCGTTAAACGACGGAAGACTACTGGCACATCCTGACTAGCATCCTGTCCTTTAGTCTTAATTACTCAAATAACTCTGGCTCCTACACCCTGGTTCCAATAACATGGAGCAGGTGTGTCTTCACGTTAATGGAAGACTAAAATTACACAGCTTGGAGGTAGTGAAATGATATATCGGCAATTTTTTTATTCGTCAGTGGTTGCCTTGACAATTGCTATGGCTGGTTGCAGCAGCTCTGGTGGAGACAGTGGCACAACCGGTGGCACTGGCACCACTACCGGCGACACCACTGGTGGAACAGGCACCACAACCGGTGGCACAGGCACGACAACTGGCGACACAACCGGTGGTGGTACAGGCACGACAACTGGCGACACAACCGGTGGCACAGATGGTAACACCGACTTAAGCGCGATTGCTGGATTATGGGACGTGACCGAAGACGTAGATGGCCTCGAAGATGTGGCGTACACCGAAATTTTTGCGGATGGAACTCTTGTTGTGTGGGACTACGATGGCGATGAATACGATGCTGGTGAAAATTGCTACTTTAGATTTTCGATCACTGGAGAAAACCTTGGCAACAATCGGTACAACCTGGGTGGAGATGAAGTCACGATGAGAGTGATTAATAATGAATTGGTTGGCTCAGATGAGTTTGGAGATTTTCGTTTTCCTCGGGTTACGGCTTTTACTTCAGCAGAATTCAATGCGTGTTAGCCGATAATATGTCGTGTTTTGTGAGCCCGGTTTCGGGCTCACTATTCGCAGGCGCGCGTCCACTTAACCGGTAGCACTATCCAACATCTCTTGTGCATGCTGTTGGGTTTTCTTGGTTACCTTTGCACCACCAAGCATGCGCGCAATTTCGTCGCGGGTTTCTTTTTTACCGAGCGTGTGCAGTTGTGTTTTGGTCATGCCCTTAACCACTTTTTTACTGACTTGCATATGGTTATGCGCCTGCGCTGCCACTTGGGGTAAGTGCGTGACGCAAAGCACTTGAACATGCGAGCCTACCTCACGAAGTAAACGCCCAACGGTTTCGGCAACGGCACCGCCAATACCGGTATCAACCTCATCAAAAATAAGCGTGTTAACGGCGTGTGATTCGATAGTGGCTAATTGAATGCACAAACTAATGCGAGATAGCTCTCCACCAGAGGCTATTTTTGCCAGAGGCCCTGGCTTGATACCCGGATTAGGGCTGACTTTAAGCGTGATGACATCCTGGCCATGGCGCTGTACAAAAGATTTATCAGTGGTGACATCAATTTGCAACACACCGCCTTCCATCGCCAGTGTTTGCATAGAGGCTGTGATGGTTTCTGATAGCTTTTTAGCTTGACGCTTGCGCAACCGAGATAACTTAACACTCAGATCTTTATACACCTGTGCAAGCGCATCAACTTCCTTACTGAGTAGTTCGATGTGTTGCTCCGGCGCGTTGAGCGAATCCAGCTCGTCTCGAAGCTTGGCTTCGATGGCGTCAAGTTCATTGATAGTCACATGATGCTTTTTGGCCAATCGATGCAGAGTTGACAATTTTTCATCCAGCCAGGACAGACGGTTACCATCGTGTTCCATGGAACTGGCATGATTACGTAACAAGCTGGCAGCTTCCTGAGTTTGAATCTCAGCCGACTCAATTAAATCCAATGCTTCTTGCATACGCTCGTCAATGGCAACCAGTTCGCTTAAGGGTGCGATGGCTGAAGCCAGTGATGTGGATGCGCCTGAATCAGAATCCAGTGCCTGAATGGCTGTATCACTTAACTGCATGAGTTTGTCGGCACTGGCCAGCCACCGGTGTTCAGATTCGATGTCGCCAATATTGATGCCGCCAATATCCAGTGCGTCAAATTCCTGCAACTGGAATTGCAATAAGTCAATCCGGTTTTGTGTTGCTTGTGTATCGTCGGTTGCGCTCAAAAGCTGTTCATTGGCTTTGTACCAGGCATCGTAGGCTTTGGCGACTTGATCTGGCAATAGGCTCTGCGAGAAATCGTCCAATAACTTTCGTTGTGCTGCAGGCTTTGCGAGTTGCTGATGTTCGTTTTGTCCGTGAATACTCAGCAGCTGATTACCCAGTTCTTTTTGCAATTGGTTTGAGACGGGGCGGCCGTTGATGGTGGAGCGGTTTTTTCCAGAGCGAGTCAGTATGCGTCGCAGCAGGCACTCGTCGTTGTCGTCCAGATCGTGCTCAACAAGCCATTGTTTTACGGCAGGGAGTCTATCTATATCAAAGCTGGCAGAAATTTCGGCACGATCAGCGCCTTGTTGGATGTTGTCGCTGCTACTGCGACCACCGAGCACCTGCCCAAGGGCATCAAGCAAAATGGATTTACCCGCACCGGTCTCGCCGGTTAAGGCCGTCATACCCGCATGCAATTCGAGTTCGGTTTGATCGATAATGGCAAAGTGCCGAATGTGAATGTGATTGAGCATGCGAGCCTTTCTCCTTGTCTGGCTCTATCCTATCCCCAATTGAGCTTCTCTCGCAGAATTTGATGGTAATCGTACGTTTCAGGGTGTAAAAGTCGCACGCGTTTTTCCATGCAGCTGACTTCTATCATGTCGCCCAGTGTTGCATCCATATAGACCTGACCATCACACACCACTTGTGCCTCCATGACCTGGTCGTCCCACAGGTGCATGCGGATGCGACTTTTGGCGTCAACCATCAGCGCACGACTGGTGAGGGTGTGTGGGCAGATAGGTTGTAACACCACAGCATTAACCGTGGGGCCTACGATAGGGCCGCCATTGGATAGCGCATAGGCCGTGGAGCCAGACGGCGTGGCAACAATAAGACCATCGGCACGCTGGTGGGTCACCAGCACATCATCAATGGTGATATCGAAATCCATGATTTGCAAAACATCGCGGACCCGAACCACCGTGTCGTTAAAAGCGTAAGCGGTGTTGATGCACTCACCTTCACGCATAATGCGTGTATGCAACATGATGCGTTCTTCTTCTATGTACTGGCCTTTAATAATGGCCTCTAACTGGTCAAGCCCTTTGTTGGGTGAGACGTCAACCAGAAAGCCCAATCGCCCACGATTAACCCCGACAATAGGCACGTCGTAGTCAACCAGTTCGCGTGCGGCGTGCAGCAGGGTGCCATCCCCGCCAATCACAATCGCCAGATCGCAGTTTTCGCCGATTTCACTGGCGGGCACAGTATCGCCTTCAACTAATCCCTTTGTGCTGTGAGAAAGTACCGTTTCAATGCCCATGGCACTCATACGAGACATCACTTCCGCGAGGGTGGAAGAGACGCTTTCATCGTTTATTTTGGACAACAGCCCAACGCGCGAAAACTTATTCATATCAGCAAAATAGCACGGCCCAGCGGCGGTGTCACCGACCCTTCCGGTATTGACAATTGAGACGCGATACTGGTTTTTTTTGACCGTTTGTTTATTAGTGCGATGAGCGCCTTACTCGGGTATCCGGAAGTGTGGAGTCGGCATTATTTTGACGAATCTATCAGTGCCGTGAGTTCATAAAGGTGTTGCAGCGCCTCACGTGGTGACAGCTCGTCCGGTTCCAGTTTGGTGACGTAGTTCATTACAGCGCTGGGTGTAGAAAACAGGTCCAATTGTGGGGTTTCGGTGCTGCTTTGATTGTTTTGCACTGCCGAAAATGCGCTGTTTACAGGTGCTTTCGCTGAAACAACAGTCGCGTCATTTGCCTGCGATGGTTGATCATCAAGATCAGCTGAGTCCTGTTCAAGTTGGGATAAGCGGGCACGGGCTGTGTCCAGTGCGATGCCGGGTAGTCCGGCAAGTTCGGCAACCTGAATGCCATAACTGCGGTTGGCTGCACCGTCTTTTATTTGGTGCATAAACACAATGCGTCCATTGTGTTCCACCGCGTCCAAATGAACATTGGCGATTGAGCTAAAACGATTGGCTAGTTCGGTTAGTTCAAAATAGTGAGTGGCAAACAAGCACATGGCTCTGTTTTGCGAACACAAGTGTTCGGCGCAGGCGCTGGCCAGTGACAGGCCATCGTAGGTGCTGGTACCGCGGCCCACTTCATCCATTAACACCAGGCTCTGTTCGGTTGCGTTGTGCAGTATGTGTGCAGCCTCAGTCATTTCAACCATGAAGGTTGATTGGCCACTGGCTAAATCGTCTGATGCACCAATGCGCGTAAAGATGCGATCAATCGGGCCAATACGCGCAACGCTTGCCGGCACAAAACTGCCCGTGTGTGCAAGCAACGCAATCAGCGCGTTCTGGCGCATAAATGTTGATTTACCACCCATGTTGGGGCCGGTAATTAACAACATGCGCGTGTCAGTGTTCAGGTTAAGTGGGTTAGCCACAAACGGCTCGTCACTGATGGCTTCAATAACCGGATGACGGCCGGCCTCTATTTGAATACCAATTTCGTCGACCAACTCAGGGCAGTGCCACTCGTTGGCGTCAGCTACACCAGCCAGGCTGCAAAGCGCATCGAGTTTGGCCAGGGCCTGAGCAATGTCGCTAATAGCATCAAGGTCAGGTTGCAGTTGTTTGAGTAATTCGGTGTAGAGGAGTTTCTCACGCGCAAGGGCTTTTTCTTTTGCACCCAGCACTTTGTCTTCGTGTTCTTTTAGTTCTGGGGTGATGTAGCGTTCGGTACTTTTGAGTGTTTGGCGACGTATATAATGAGCAGGCGCTTCTTGTTGCCGGCTGGTTTCAATATAAAAACCATGCACGCGGTTGTAACCCACTTTAAGCGATGTTATGCCAGTGGCTTCGCGTTCGCGTTTTTCCAGTTGCTCTAAAAAGTCAGTGGCGTTGGTGCTGAGTTCGCTTAACTCATCAAGCTCGTCGTCATAGCCTTGTGCAATAAACCCACCATCGCGAATAACGGCCGGTGGATTATCAATAATGGCTCTACCCAGCAGTGCATAGGCGTCGGGTTGAGTTTTGCAGGCCTCGGTTATAGCCGTCATTTCTATACAGTTAATACGCTGCAATTGATCGTGTAACTCTGGCAGCAAGCCCAAGCTTAAGTGTAAGCGATGCAGTTCACGTGGTTGCACACTGTTTAGATGAATGCGCGTGAGTATGCGTTCGATATCGTGTACTTGTTTTAATAGCGGCTGCAATGCATCAAAGTTATTGTCGGCCAGCAACGCTTTTATGCTGTTTTGTCGTTGAGTGATTAAGTCTCGATCGCGGGTTGGTTGTTGCAACCAATGTCGCAGGCGTCTGGTTCCCATTGGATTGACTGTTTTATTGATCGTGGAAAACAGCGTGTGATCATGAGTACCTGACGCGCTTTGCGTTAGCTCAAGATGGCGTCGCGTGCCCGGGTCTAACACGATGGTGTTGTCCGCGTGTTCAACACGGAGTTGTTTGATTTGCGGTAAGCCACTAACGTGTGTGTCACGTGCATAACCCAAAGCGACGGCTGCAGCAGTAATCGCTGCTGGCATCTCATCACAGCCAAAGGCCTTTAAATGCTGGATGGCAAAGTGCTCGAGTAACAGTGCTCGACTGGCATCGCTGTCAAACAGCCACGGTGCGCGTGTAGTGATGGGTTTATCTTTAAATGTTGCTTGCAGGTTTGAGTCTTCTGATAACACTAATTCGGCTGGGGAGAGTCGGGCAAGCTCTGCTTGCAGCGCGCCAATATTGCTCAGTTCCTGCACGCTAAAGTCGCCACTGGCAACATCCAAAGCGGCTAAACCAAACTTGTCGCCGATTTCGCTGATGGCCACCAGCAAAGCCACCTCATTGGCAGACAGCAGGCTCTCTTCGGTGAGTGTGCCGGGGGTGACCACGCGCACCACCTCACGCTTAACCGGACCTTTGCCGGTGACGTCGCCAGTTTGTTCGCAAATGGCGACCGACTGGCCACGGCGCACCAGACGACCCAAATAATTGTCGGCCGCGTGATAAGGAATACCCGCCATTGGAATGGGGTTATCGCCGGTTTTGCCGCGCGCCGTTAAGGTTATGTCGAGAATTTCGGAGGCGCGTTTGGCATCGTCATAGAAGAGTTCATAGAAGTCACCCATTCGATAAAATAGTAGGGTGTCCGGGTGATTTGCCTTGATACCCAGATACTGTTGCATCATGGGTGTGTGCTTGCCTGCTGCCATGCGTGCTAGTGTACCAACGCTTAAGCCAAAGGGCGCGCAAATCGGGTAAGCAGCAATGGATAAAAGCCAGTATGTCCAGTCGTGACTCAATAACAAGTGCTGCAGCGATAAACGCCAGCGCTGATTTGGTTCGTGAGCTGGCTGATTTATTAGTGAGTAAAAATTGGACAATAACAACGGCAGAATCTTGCACAGGCGGGCTGATTGCGGCCAGTTTGACTGACGTTGCCGGGAGCTCTGCGTGGTTTAATCAGGGTGTAGTGAGTTACGCGAACAACGCTAAGGTCAAACTGTTGGGTGTTGATGAAACTGTCATTGTGCAACATGGTGCAGTCAGCGAAGCGGTGGTGCTGGCCATGGCAGCAGGCGCGCAGCGCAAGGCCGGTGCTGATGTTGCCGTATCTGTTAGTGGTATTGCAGGACCTGGTGGCGGAACGCCCGACAAGCCGGTTGGTACGGTGTGGGTTGCCTGGGCCGTCGGTAAAGCGGCACCCGATGCGCTCTGCTATCAGTTCGATGGTAACCGAACGGCGGTTCGAGAGCTTGCGCTTATGGAAGCATTGCGTGGTACGATCCAACGCGTAAAGTCGGTTTGATTTTCGAACACCAGTTAACTGCTATACGGAAAATATCGTTATGTCGAAGTTTCACGCCACAGGTTTGCGTTCAGTTAAGAGCGTTTCGCTGGTTGCATTGATGGTCTTGGTTTTCTCACCCCCGCTGTTTGCCGCTGACGATGACAAAGCCGCTTTGGAAAAGCAGCTCGCTGAAGCCCAGCGACTACTTGAAGCCGATATGGCCAATCAAAAAGAAACCGAAGAAAAACGCCAGGCAATAGAAGAACGGTTAGCCGCACAAAAAGAACGCGAGCAAGAAATTCTGGACGAATTAAAGCAATTGTGTGAAGAGCAGGAGACAATCTCTCCAGGCAGCATGCAAAGTTGCATGGCTAAATTGAACAACTAGAAATATTTACAGTATATTTTCGCCAAAACGCACACGAAGTTCCGATTTTGTGAAATAATCGACGTTACGGTTAAACGCCCAAGGAGTGGTATTTCCGTAGCACATTCACAAAGGAGACGAACGTGGACGACAATCGAAAAAAGGCGCTGTCTGCGGCCCTAGGCCAAATAGAAAAGCAGTTCGGCAAGGGCGCAATCATGCGCATGGGAGACGCGACGGATACGCGCGATATTGAAGTCATTTCTACTGGTACTTTAGGGTTAGACGTGGCGTTGGGCATAGGTGGTTTGCCCAAGGGTCGTGTTTGCGAAATTTACGGTCCGGAATCCTCAGGTAAAACAACACTCACACTGCAAGTTGTTGCCGAATGCCAAAAGGCAGGTGGTACAGCCGCATTCATCGATGCTGAGCACGCACTCGACCCCGTCTATGCTGGCAAGCTCGGTGTTAACGTTGATGACTTGCTTATCTCACAGCCCGATACCGGTGATCAGGCGCTGGAAATCGTCGATATGCTGGTTCGTTCCGGCGGCATCGATGTCATCGTGGTTGATTCAGTCGCAGCGCTTACCCCCAAAGCTGAAATTGAAGGTGACATGGGCGATTCGCATGTCGGTCTGCATGCGCGTTTAATGTCGCAGGCATTGCGTAAACTCACTGGCAACATCAAGCGCACCAATACGTCGGTTATTTTCATTAATCAAATCCGCATGAAAATCGGTGTCATGTTTGGTAGCCCTGAAACAACCACTGGTGGTAATGCACTTAAATTCTATTCATCGGTCCGGCTCGATATTCGTCGCATTGGTGCCATCAAACGTGGCGATGAAATCGTCGGTAATGAAACACGCGTCAAGGTGGTTAAAAATAAAATGGCTCCGCCGTTTCGGCAAACCGAGTTTGAGATTCTGTATGGTGAAGGCACCTCCAGAGAAGGCGAGCTTATTGATCTAGGCGCTAAAAACGGGATTGTTGACAAAGCCGGTGCCTGGTATAGCTACAACGGTGATCGCATAGGTCAGGGCAAAGAAAATGTCCGTCAGTTCCTGAAAGAAAACCCGGACATCGCAGACGATATCGATCAAAAGCTCCGCGCCTTGTTGTTAAGCGCCCCGGAATCAGTCGAAGATGAAGGCGAAGGCGAAGTCGATGGCAAGGGCAAAGGCAAAGCCAAAGAGGCTGAGCTGGAAGCAGAAGCCTAGTCAGCAATCCAGTTAGCGATCCAACCAGTCAATCTAGCTGCATGCCGTTGTTGGTTGTTGAACTGTTGGTTGCTGAACTGTTGGTTGTTGAGTAAACAGAGCAACGCTGAGCTTGCCATGCAAACCAGACGCAACAAAAAGCAGGTTGATCCTAACCTCAAACCCGAAGAGCTCGCGCGCCAGGCTTATGCGCGGGCCATTCGGCTGTTGGGTGCGCGCGAGCACACAACCACCGAGTTGCGCAATAAGTTGGGCGACAGTGGCTTCGAGGCAGATGTCATCGAAGCCACTCTCGAACAACTCATCAGTTCGGGTTACCAAAGCGATGAGCGCTTTGCCACGTTATACGCTGAGCAACTGCTGCGCAAATACCACGGCCCAATGGCGATCAGCGCCAAGCTGAGTGCTCGCGGCATCGATTCCTCACTGTCACGTGATGCCATAGACGCGCTGCAGGCAGACTGGTGCGAGGTCGCCGCCGATGCTTTGCGCTCGCGATTTTCTATGCGCTCGCGATTTTCCATGACCCAGTTATCAGAATCCAGTGACAAAGACGATGATGAGGCCAGCGATTCCCAAACCGCCGAACTAGCCGCCGAACAAGCCGCCGAACAAGCCCAAAAGCTCAAAGGTAAGTATGCGCGGTTTTTAAATCGCCGCGGGTTTTCGACTACTGATTCCATCAAGGCAATACGATTGGCGGCAGAAACGGTGTCTGAGTAGGTACACACTGGGCTACAATCCGAGGTACCTTTATAGTGCTCGGGTAGCGTTGCATGGTTTCGACCTCAGATATTCGCGATCGTTTTCTGTCTTTTTTTGCCTCCAAAGGGCATGAAATTGTGGCATCGAGTTCTTTGGTGCCCGGCAACGACAAAACCCTGCTGTTCACCAATGCGGGCATGGTCCAATTCAAAGACGTGTTCACCGGTGATGAAGTGCGTGAATACAAACGGGCAACCACGTCCCAACGCTGCGTCCGTGCGGGCGGCAAACACAACGACTTGGACAATGTCGGGTACACCGCACGACACCACACCTTTTTTGAAATGCTGGGCAACTTCAGCTTTGGCGATTATTTTAAAGAAGATGCCATCGCGTATGCCTGGCAGTTTCTGACCGATGAAATTGGCTTGCCCGCCGATAAATTATGGATCACCGTTTTTGAAGAAGACGATGAAGCTGAGCGCATCTGGGTTGAACAAATTGGTGTACCTAAAGAACGCGTTATACGCATTGGAGCAAAAGACAATTTCTGGATGATGGGCGACACAGGACCTTGCGGTCCCTGTTCAGAAATTTTTTATGATCACGGTGAAGGCGTGTGGGGTGGTCCTCCGGGTTCACCAGAGGAAGATGGCGATCGATTCATAGAAATCTGGAACCTGGTTTTTATGCAGTACGATCGATCGGCTGATGGCACGATGACCCCGTTACCCAAACCCTGCGTAGACACGGGTATGGGTTTAGAGCGAACTGCTGCTGTTTTACAACACGTGCACAGCAACTACGAAATCGATCTGTTCCAGAATCTGATTCAGGCGGTTGCCAAACAAACCGGTAGCAAGGATTTAGATAACCCCTCTTTGAACGTGATTGCCGATCACATTCGCTCTTGTGCTTTTTTAATCACCGACGGTGTGCTGCCCAGCAATGAAGGGCGAGGCTATGTGTTACGCCGCATCATACGCCGTGCTGTTCGGCATGGGCATAAGCTGGGCGCGCAGGATTTGTTTTTTCATCAATTAACCGATGCATTGGTAAAAGAGATGGGGGCTGCTTATCCAGAACTTGCGGCCGCTAAAGACACGGTTAAAGAACAACTGTTAAAAGAAGAAGAACGCTTCGCTGCGACCTTAAGCGCAGGCATGAAAATTCTTGACGACAAAGTCGCGGGATTGACGGGCAAGCAAATACCGGGTGATGTTGTGTTTAAGCTGTATGACACCTATGGCTTTCCGGTGGACTTAACCGCCGATATTGCACGCGAACGAGAACTCAGCGTTGATCAAGCTGGTTTTGAAGAGCACATGGAAGCGCAACGTATGCGCGCGCGTGCTGCCAGTAATTTTGGTGCCAGTGGTGGTGAGCTGCCGCCGTCAGCTGCTCAAAGTACGTTTCTGGGTTATGAAAAAACCGCCAGTGATGCAGTCGTTGCCGAAATATTCGTTGATGGCAACCCTGTTCAACAGCTTAACGCCGGACAAAACGCCTGGGTTGTGCTCGATCAAACGCCTTTTTACGGCGAGTCCGGTGGGCAAGTTGGTGATACTGGCGTGCTTGAGCATGTTTCCGGTACGGCAACATTTTCAGTGCTGGATACGCAAAAATCCCGCACGGCATTTTTGCATGCGGGCGTATTGGAATCAGGCAGCTTGAGTGTTGGTGACCAAGTCAATGCGCAAGTGAATGCTGAACGGCGTGAACACATAAAGCGGCATCATTCCGCTACACACTTGTTGCACGGTGCGCTGCGCGAAGTTCTTGGAAGCCATGTGGAACAAAAAGGGTCACTGGTTAATGACCAGCAACTACGATTCGACTTTTCTCATACCGGACCCGTCACCCCAGAGCAAATGATTCAGGTGGAACAATGGATTGATAAAGAAGTGCGACGCAACAGCGCGTGCGTCACCAAAGAAATGAGCATGGATGAAGCTGTGGCGGCCGGTGCTATTGCGTTGTTTGGTGAAAAGTATGGCTCGGTTGTCAGGGTGGTCACCCTGGGCGATCAATCGGTAGAGCTCTGTGGTGGCACCCACGTTAGTGCAACAGGTGATTTAGGTGCGGTAAAAGTCACCGGTGAAACAGGTGTTGCAGCAGGTGTGCGACGTATTGAAGCGGTCAGTGGTGATGTTGCTTTGGCGCACACGCAGCAGCTGGAGCAAACACTTGCCAGTGTGGCCAGTATGTTAAAGACGTCCCCAGCCGATGTATTGCCCAAGCTGCAGCAGTTGCAAGACAAGCAAAAAGAATTGGGTCGTCAGGTTGAGCAGCTTCAAGGCAAGCTTTCTTCTCAGGCGGGTTCCAGTCTGGCCGACAGCAAAGAGACTATCAATGGTGTGACAACCTTGCTGCAGGTTGTTGAGGGTGCTGATGCCAAAGCCTTGCGCTCAGTGATGGATGAATTGCGTCAGAAACTCGGGGACAGTGTCATTGTGGTTGCCAGCGAACATAACGGTAAAGCTGCATTGGTGGCGTCAGTCAGTAAGCCATTGCACGGGCAAGTAACCGCAGGTGATCTGCTCAAGGTTGTCGCCGAAAAATTGGGTGGTCGCGGTGGTGGCAGACCCGATATGGCGCAGGGTGGAGCTGAGTCTTTGGCTGAGATCGACGCAGCGTTTGCCGCTGCTCGAGACTGGATAAGCAAAGCCACGGCTTAGCCATTCACCGTTAGGATGTCTTTGAGGTAAAAAAGGCTTGGATTCAATTTTGTTTGTATGCAGTGGGTAAAGAATAATATCTGATGGCGTTTTTGGTAAAAAAATACGGCGGCACCTCGGTTGGCACTGTCGAGCGGATTAAAAGTGTTGCTAAACAGTTACAGGCGGCACATCAGGCCGGCGACGATATCGTGGTGGTTGTGTCAGCCATGTCGGGCGAAACCAATCGGCTTGTTGCTTTAGCACGAGAGATGATGCCAGCTGTTGTTGATGTGCGCGAGCTGGACGTGTTGTTAGCCACCGGGGAGCAAGTCACTATTGCGTTGCTGTCCATGGCACTCAAAGAACTTGGCGTCGATGCACGTTCGTACACTGGCTCGCAGGTACGTATTCTGACCGACAGCAGTCACAGTAAAGCGCGAATTCTGGATATTGATCAAACCCCGATACTTGAAGACATCAAACAGCGGCGTATCGTTGTTGTTGCTGGTTTTCAGGGTGTCAATGAAAACGGTGACATAACCACCTTGGGTCGTGGCGGTTCAGACACGTCTGCTGTCGCGCTTGCCGCCGCACTCAAGTGCGACGAATGCCAAATTTATACAGACGTTGATGGTGTTTACACAACTGACCCACGCGTAGAAAGCAGGGCACGCCGACTCGATAAAATCACCTTTGAAGAAATGCTTGAAATGGCCAGTCTGGGTTCAAAGGTATTGCAAATTCGGGCTGTTGAATTTGCCGGAAAATACAATGTTCCCTTGCGTGTGCTGTCAAGCTTCGAGCCGGGCGAGGGTACTCTAATAACGTACGACGACGAGGAAAACCAAATGGAACAAGCGCTGGTTTCGGGAATAGCGTTTAATCGAGATGAAGCGCAAATTACGGTGGTAGGCGTTGCAGATAAACCGGGTATTGCTTATTCGATATTAGGGCCTATTGCCGACTTAAATATCGAAGTGGATGTGATTCTGCAAAATATCGGTGAAAACGGACTCACTGACTTTACGTTTACCGTTCACAGAGATGAATACCAACGTGTTCTGGATTTTCTCAATGGTCGTCTTGCCGACATTGGCGCGCAATCAATAACCGGTGATAATCGCATTGTAAAGTTATCGTTAATCGGTGTTGGGATGCGATCACATGCTGGTATAGCCAGCAGAATGTTTAAAGTTCTAGCCGAAAATAACATTAACCTGCGCATGATTACCACATCCGAAATTAAAATTTCGGTGGTTATCGATGAGAACTTTCTTGAACTTGGCGTGCGCTCCTTGCACGAGGAGTTTGGGTTGGATGGCGCTCCCGATGTTAGCTAGGTCACGTTAGTTAACATTAAGTATCAATAAGTTTGCACAATTTCAGTTATCTCGCTGACAAACCAGTGGCGGAACGTGTCATGAGTGTGAAATAACTTAAATGACGCTGGCGGCTCGCGGCAAGCTTCACAATAAACTGAGATAATTCTCCGAATAAGCGCAAGCCGTATTCGCGCTAGTGAATTGGAGATGACGATTATGTTGATACTGACTCGGCGAGTTGGTGAAACACTAATGATTGGTGACGAGGTAACGGTCACTGTCCTTGGTGTGAAAGGCAATCAGGTAAGAATCGGCGTCAATGCGCCAAAAGAAGTCGCGGTGCATCGTGAGGAAATTTACGACCGCATCAAAAAAGAACAGGATGAAGGTTTGACCGAGGCCAAGTCCGAGTCTGCGCCCAATAATGCCACCAGTGACAATGATGCACATCGTCAATCAGCTAGTGACAGCCAGTCAGGCACCCACGCTGATTCCGCAGCGGAGCTTGACGAAACCAACTAAGCATCATGTGATGCGGCTGAAAAAACCCCACCTTTGAAAGATTCCTGATCGGTTTTTTGACCATTTCTTTAGAATGCTGAAATAAATGGAATTTAAACCGAAATAATGCCCACCGATTGTTGACGATGTGATGTGCAACAGCCATACTTTACCGTCTTGGAGTTACGCGCCCGTAGCTCAGTTGGATAGAGTACCTGGCTACGAACCAGGCGGTCGGAGGTTCGAATCCTTCCGGGCGCGCCATCCCTCCAAGAGAGTGTTTAAAACACAGCAAAAAGCAGATTGGTAATTCGGAGAAATTGCGCTGAGTAAGAGCGCAGACTAGTACAAGCAGAAAATAAGTACCCCGGAGAGGTGGCCGAGTGGCTGAAGGCGCTCCCCTGCTAAGGGAGTATACGTTTTATAGCGTATCGAGGGTTCGAATCCCTCTCTCTCCGCCATAAACTCCGTAGTAAGTTCAAACCGCACAACAACCCCCAATAGAATTTAAGTTTATCCCGAGAGGGATTAGAACCCTTGGTTCGACAAACGGCAAACGCCGTTT
>CALHOI010000095.1 GCA_938035525.1 uncultured Granulosicoccaceae bacterium | reverse complement strand
GTAAGGGTAACGTTGAATACTGGGTAGCCAAGATTCAGCCAGGCAAGATGCTTTACGAAATGGAAGGCGTATCCGAAGAAATCGCGCGTGAAGCGTTTGCATTGGCAGCAGCCAAGCTGCCTATCTCAACAACATTTGTTGTAAGGACTTTGGCGTAATGAATCCTGCAGATATAGCAAGTTTAAGAGACAAGTCGGTTGATGAACTCAACACTGAATTGTCTGCATTGTTTCGTGAACAGTTTAATCTGCGCATGCAACAAGGTTCGGGCCAGGAAGTGAAGCCACACAATCACAAACGTGTGCGCCGTCAGATCGCGCGTATCAAGACAGTTCTTAAGCAAAAAGAGCTCAACCAAAAGCAGACGGCAGGCGCTTAAATCATGAGTACTGAAAACGACAAACTTCAACGTACGGTCATTGGCCGAGTCTCTAGCAACAAAATGACTCAGTCAGCCACTGTTTTGGTTGAGCGACGCGTAAAGCACCCTGTTTATGGCAAGTATGTTCGCCGTAGCAAGAAGTACCACGTACACGATGCGCAAAACGAGCTGAACATTGGCGACGTAGTGCAAATCAAAGAGTGCCGTCCTATTTCCAAGACGAAGTCCTGGACGTTAGACAAGGTACTGGAAGCTGCCAGCGAATAGGTCGCTGACAGTCGATAATAGAAAAATATAGAGTAGCGTTCCGATGATTCAAATGCAGACCGTTCTGAATGTCGCTGATAACAGTGGTGCCAGACGCGTACAGTGCATAAAAGTACTGGGCGGGTCACACCGTCGTTATGCTCGCGTTGGCGATGTCATAAAGATCAGTGTCAAAGACGCCATCCCACGGGGTCGTGTCAAAAAGGGTGAGGTGTACAACGCGGTGGTTGTGCGCACTCGTAAGGGCATTCGTCGTGCCGACGGTTCAGCCATTCGCTTTGATCAGAATGCCGCGGTTATTCTGAACGCAAAGCTTGAGCCAATCGGTACACGTATTTTCGGGCCTGTTACCCGAGAGCTGCGAAACGAGAAGTTCATGAAAATTGTGTCACTGGCACCAGAAGTTCTGTAGGTAACACGCAATGAAACTGATTAAATCAGGTGACGATGTCATCGTACTTGCCGGCAAAGACAAAGGCCGACGTGGAAAAGTAGCCAGGGTGATGGACGATCGACTTATTGTTGATGGTGTCAACATGGTGAAGAAGCACACCAAAGGTAACCCGCAAGCAGGTGACCCAGGTGGTATCCAGGAAAAGGAAGCTTCAATTCATATTTCGAATGTTGCTTTGTTCAACCCGAAAACTAAAAAGGGTGGACGAGTAGGCGTACGCGTTAACAGTGCTGGCAAGAAAGAGCGCTTTTTCAACGCTGACGACTCGGCAGTCGACTAACGAATAGACGGTTTATTGTAATGACAAGACTAGCAACAGAATATAACGAGAAAATACTTCCAGCATTAGTGGAAGAGTTTTCATACAAGAGCGTCATGCAGGCTCCGCGTATCCAAAAGATAACGCTGAATATTGGTCTGGGTGAGGCAGTTGGTGACAAGAAGGTATTGGAAAATGCCATTAACGACATGACAGCTATTGCCGGTCAAAAACCCGTTGTGACTGTTGCCAGAAAATCAATTGCGGGTTTTAAAATTCGCGATGGTTATCCAATAGGTTTAAAAGTCACACTGCGTCGTGCACGCATGTACGAATTTCTTGATCGTTTGGTGGCTATTTCGATTCCGCGTATTCGTGACTTTCGCGGTATCAGCCCCAAGTCGTTTGATGGACGTGGAAATTACAGTCTGGGTGTTAAAGAGCAGATCATTTTCCCTGAAATCGATTACGACAAAATTGATGCAATTCGTGGCATGGATATCACGATTACAACATCAGCGAAGACGGATGCCGAAGCATTGGCGCTGTTGAAGAAATTCAACTTCCCGTTCCGTGGTTAATTGCGACTAACAACGACAAACTAACAAGAGTAGCTTGTGGCTAAGAAATCAATGATTGCGCGCGAAGCAAAGCGCACCAAGCTGGTCCGTCAATATGCGGATAAGCGAAAGAAATTAAAAGCGACGATTATCTCGGAAGAGGCATCGTTTGAAGACAAAATGGCAGCAGTAACCGCATTGGCTAAATTGCCTCGCGATTCTTCTCCTGCAAGACAACGTAATCGTTGTCGTATAACCGGTCGCCCTCACGGGTACTACCGCAAGTTTGGACTGAGCCGAAACAAGCTGCGTGAAGCAGCGATGCGCGGCGATGTGCCAGGCCTGGTTAAGGCCAGCTGGTAAGTTAGGCAAAGGAAAGTATTTATTATGAGCATGTCAGATCCACTAGCCGATATGTTGACCCGCATCCGTAACGGTCAGCAAGCGCAAAAGGTTGAAGTTTCAATGCCTGCCTCCAAGGTAAAGAGTTCGGTGGCAGACGTTTTAGTATCGGAAGGGTATGTGTTGTCACATTCCACAGCCGATGTTGACGGCAAACCGACACTAACCGTGAAGTTGAAGTATTTCGATGGCAAACCGGTTATCGAGAAAATTCAGCGAGTAAGCCGACCAGGACTTCGTCGTTACTGCAATAGAGGCGAAATACCTGATGTGCTTGGCGGCTTGGGTGTGGCGATTGTATCCACCTCTCAGGGTGTGATGACCGGCGTGAAAGCTCGTGCTGAAGGCCACGGCGGCGAAATACTTTGCACTGTTCAATAAATCTGTTTAGTAAATAAGTTAGTAAATAAGTTAGTAAATAGAAGTAGTCACTCGGAATAAGACATGTCACGCGTAGCAAAACAACCGATCGAAGTGCCAAAAGGTGTTGATGTGACCATCAGTGGTCAGACTGTCAGCGCAAAAGGCCCGAAGGGTAATGAGTCAGTCACTCTACATGAGCAGGTTACGCCAGCTCTGGAAGACGGCGTGCTGGGCGTAAAGCCCAATGACGAAAGCAAAGGTGCGGTCGCTATGGCTGGAACCATGCGCGCTTTACTGAATAATCTGGTTATTGGTGTTTCAACCGGGTTTGAGAAAAAGCTTGAGCTGCGGGGCGTTGGTTATCGTGCACAAGCACAAGGTAATGCGATTAACCTGACTTTGGGATTCTCGCACCCCGTTGTGCACAAGTTGCCCGATGGCATTAAAGTAGAAACCCCAAGCCAGACTGAAATTACTGTCAGCGGCAGCAACAAGCAAATCGTTGGTCAGGTAGCAGCTGATATTCGCGGTTATCGTCCACCAGAACCTTACAAAGGCAAGGGCGTTCGTTACGTTGACGAATACGTTCTTATGAAAGAAGCCAAGAAGAAGTAATTATGGACAAGAAAACAAGTCGATTGCGTCGTGCCAAGCGCACCAGAGCAAAAATCAAAGAGCTGCGTGTTGCACGTTTATCCGTGCACCGCACACCTCGACATATTTATGCCCAGGTTATCGCTGGTGACGAAAACAAAGTCGTTGCAAGTGCATCGACTGTTGGCAAAGATCTGCGTTCGGGTTTGAAGTACAGCGGCAATGTTGATGCGGCTGTGGCGGTTGGTAAGTCCATCGCCGAAAAAGCGAAAGCGGCAGGTGTAACTGAGGTGGCCTTTGATCGTTCAGGCTTCAAGTACCACGGTCGAGTTAAGGCACTCGCAGACGCAGCCCGTGAAAACGGCCTGAAATTCTAGGAAAGCACATGGCGAACAACAACAACGATTACAACCAAAGCAGCGACGGCTACATTGAAAAGCTGGTTTCTATTAACCGTGTAGCAAAAGTGGTCAAAGGTGGTCGCCAGTTTGGCTTCACTGCGCTGACCGTTGTCGGTGATGGTAACGGCCGAGTTGGTCTGGGCTACGGTAAGGCGCGAGAAGTGCCTTTGGCGATTCAAAAAGCCATGGAAAAAGCGCGTCGCGACATGAAGACCGTGTCTTTGGACGATGGCACTTTGCAATATGCGCTAAAGGGCCGTCACGGTGCTGCTCGCGTTTACATGCAACCAGCTTCTGAAGGTACTGGCATCATCGCCGGCGGTGCGATGCGTGCTGTGTTCGAAGCGGTTGGTGTTAGAAACGTATTAGCCAAAATTATTGGTACAAACAATCCGATCAACGTTGTTCGTGCAACGATCAATGGTCTTAGCACTATGCAAAGCCCAGAGTCAGTTGCGGCGAAGCGCGGTAAGTCGGTTGCGGAAATCAAAGGTGAAGCATGAGCGCCAAGACGTTTAAAGTAACTTTGGTCAGAAGCATGAATGGCCGATTGAAAAATCACAAGGCTTGTGTACGTGGTCTTGGCATTCGCCGAATGCACCAGACAGTAGAAGTATTGGACACGCCTGAGAATCGTGGCATGGTCAACAAAGCCTACTACATGCTTCGCGTTGAAGAATAATCAAGACTAATCAAGTAAGTAGCAGAGATAATCATGAGTCTTAACAATTTAAAACCAGCTGCTGGCAGCCGTAAAACGGCACATCGCGTGGGCCGTGGTATTGGTTCAGGTTGGGGCAAGACCTGCGGACGTGGCCATAAAGGTCAAAAGTCTCGTTCAGGTGGCTGGCACAAGGTTGGATTCGAAGGTGGCCAAATGCCTATCCAGCGTCGTTTGCCAAAGTTCGGTTTCACTTCGCGTATGGGTCGTCATTACGCTGAAGTGCGTTTGCACGAGCTGGCTTTGATTGAAGATGGAGCGGTAAACCCGGCTTCATTGATAGCTGCAGGCCTCGTTCCACTGCAAACCAAAACGGTCAAGGTCATCTTATCCGGCAGCATTGAAAAAGCGGTGCAGATCACTGGTTGCCGTGTCACCAAAGGTGCAAAAGCGGCCGTCGAATCAGCAGGCGGCAGTGTTACAGACATTCCTTCAGCGGGATAAAAAACAATTATGGCAAAAGAGCAAAATAAGCAGGGTATAGCGGGAGGCATCGGTGGTTCATCCGAGCTGCGCGCACGTCTACTGTTTGTGCTTTTTGCAATTGCGATTTTTCGCATAGGTTCTCACATCACTATCCCGGGTGTTGACCCGCGCGTGATGGCAGAATTGTTTGACGCACAAAGCGGCGGCATCATGGGCATGCTGAATATGTTCGGCGGTGGTGCACTGTCGCGCATGTCTCTGTTCGCGTTGGGTGTTATGCCTTACATTTCAGCGTCAATCATCATGCAGTTAATGACGCATGTCATTCCATCGCTTGAGCAACTACGGAAAGAAGGTGAGAGCGGTCGTCGTACCATCACCAAGTACACGCGCTATGGCACATTGTTGTTAGCCAGTATTCAGTCTGTTGGTGTTGCCATTGCCTTGCAATCACAATCGTCTGGTGGTGATAACGTGGTGTTCCTTAACGGCCCAGGATTTGTCGTGACAGCTGCCATAACGCTGATCACAGGCACCATGTTCCTGATGTGGTTAGGTGAGCAAATCACCGAGCGTGGTATTGGTAACGGCATCTCGATTCTGATTTTTGCCGGTATCGTTGCAGGTTTACCTCGCGCCATTGGCGGTACACTTGAATTGGCCAGAACCGGCGAATTAAATTCGTTTGTGGTTATCCTGTTGTTTGCCATGGTGTTGGCAGTCACGGCATTCGTGGTCTTTGTAGAAAGAGGCCAACGACGCATTACCGTTAACTATGCAAAGCGGCAGCAAGGGCGAAAGATGTACCAGGCCCAGTCAAGCCATTTACCGCTTAAGCTGAATATGGCGGGTGTTATTCCACCCATATTTGCATCCAGTATTATTTTGTTTCCAGCCACCTTGGGTGATCTGGCTACCAGTAACTCTAATTCGTGGCTGAACACGCTGGTGTCTACACTGCAGCCCGGTCAGCCGGTTTACATTCTGCTTTATGCAGCTGCCATTATTTTCTTCTGCTTTTTCTATACCGCATTGGTATTCAATGCCAAAGAAACAGCAGACAACTTAAAGCGCTCTGGTGCTTTTATTCCCGGGATTCGTCCTGGGGAGCAAACTGCTCGCTACATCGATGGCGTACTGACCCGGCTTACCATGTTCGGTGCGTTATACATCACAGCGGTGTGTTTGCTGCCTGAGTTCCTTATCCTTTTTTGGAACGTGCCTTTTTACTTCGGTGGTACTTCACTACTGATTATCGTTGTTGTGGTTATGGACTTTGTTGCGCAAGCACAAGCTCACATGATGAGCCACCAATACGAAGGCATGATGAAAAAAGGGGCAAAGGGAACCCCGCGTGGCACACGCTAAGTCATCGCAATAGAACAAGAGCGCTATTGGAGTTACCAAGATATGAAATGTAGAGCCTCAGTCAAAAAAATTTGCCGCAACTGTAAAGTGGTTAAGCGCAAAGGCGTTATTCGCGTCATTTGTAGCGACCCTCGACACAAGCAGCGTCAAGGATAATCGGAGAAAAGCATGGCCCGTATTGCCGGCATCAATATTCCAGTCCAGAAACATACCTGGATTGCGTTAACCTCGATCTATGGAATCGGCCGTACGCGTGCACGTGAAATTTGCGCCGCCGCTGGTGTTGCAACTGACGCCAAAGTACGTGATCTGTCTGAATCGGAAGTAGAAAACCTGCGTACCGAAGTGGGTAAGTTCACTGTTGAAGGTGACTTGCGCCGAGACGTATCGATGAACATCAAGCGATTGATGGACTTGGGTTGCTATCGTGGTATTCGTCATCGTCGTGGCCTGCCACTTCGCGGACAGCGTACCAAAACCAATGCGCGCACACGGAAAGGGCCTCGTCGTCCTTTGAAGCGTTAATAGAATTAGTTAGAGAATACAAAGATGGCAGCTAGTAGCCCGAAGAAAAAAGCTCGTCGTACCGTCACAGACGGTATCGCACACATTCACGCATCGTTTAACAACACGATTGTGATGATCACTGACCGTCAAGGCAACGCGCTTTCATGGGCGACTGCTGGCGGTTCAGGTTTTCGTGGTTCGCGAAAAAGTACCCCGTATGCAGCGCAGGTTGCGGCAGAACGAGCTGGTGAAGCTGCCAAAGAATACGGACTGAAAAACATTGATGTTCGCGTCAAGGGCCCGGGTCCTGGTCGTGATTCAGCAGTGCGTTCATTGAACAACGTGGGTTTTAAAATCAGTAGCATCCTGGATGTAACGCCAATTCCCCATAATGGCTGCCGGCCGCCTAAAAAGCGCCGCGTATAAAAGGATGAAACAGCTGGTTTTGTTAAAGGTTGGAGTGTAATTAGTGGCTCGTTATATTGGTCCAAAATGTAAATTAAGCAGACGAGAAGGTACAGACTTGTACCTGAAGTCGGGTCTGCGCCCGCTTGAATCAAAGTGTAATCTTGAAACCCCACCGGGTATGCAAGGTGCAAAGCGTGGACGTCCTTCTGACTACGCAATGCAGTTGCGTGAAAAGCAGAAACTGCGTCGTATGTACGGTGTGCTGGAAAAACAGTTCCGTAACTACTATAAAGCCGCGGCTTCAACCAAGGGTGCGACGGGCGAAAACCTGTTGAGCATGCTTGAACAGCGTCTGGATAATGTTGTTTACCGTATGGGCTTTGGCTCGACGCGTGCCGAAGCTCGGCAGCTGGTGTCTCATAAGTCAGTTATGGTTGACGGCAAAATCGTCAACATTGCTTCTTATCAGGTTAAGCCGAACCAGACTATTTCTATACGTGAAAAAGCTCGCAAGCAAGCGCGTATTTCCGATGCGATGGAACTGCATGGTCAGCGCGGTCTGCCTGGGTGGCTGGAAGTCGATAACAAAAAGTTCGAAGGTGTTTTCAAGTCTGTGCCAGATCGAAGCGACCTGCCGGCGGAAATCAACGAGTCGCTGGTCGTGGAACTGTACTCGAAGTAATAGGAATACCTGTAGTGAAGCGTCGAGATCTCTTTCTCGACAATGTTCAGTAGAGATTAATCAGGTTGAATGCCATGCAGACAGAATTTTTAAAGCCACGCATAGTTGATGTATCGGCTTCCAGCACTAACCACGCAAAGGTTACTCTGGAACCGTTAGAGCGCGGATTTGGTCACACCTTGGGCAACGCTTTGCGTCGCATCTTGTTGTCGTCCATGCCCGGTGCTGCTATCTACGAAGCCGAAATCGAAGGCGTATTGCACGAGTACACCACAATGGAAGGTGTGCAGGAAGACGTGCTCGATATTCTTTTAAATCTAAAGGGTGTGTCCATTGTGATGCACGCTAAAGAAGAAGCCACGCTTAAGCTTGTCAAGCAGGGCCCATGTGTTGTTACCGCTGCCGATATCACGCTCGATCACGATATCGAAATCGTTAACCCGGAGCACGTTATTTGTACGTTAACCGGTAACATGAACCTCAATATGACTTTGCGGGCACGCGTTGGGCGAGGATACGAACCAGCATCACATCGTAAGCTTGAAGAAGGCGAGAATCGACCCATCGGCTCGCTGCAAATTGATGCCTCATTTAGCCCGGTACACCGTGTGGCTTACAATGTTGACAGTGCCCGTGTTGAGCAGCGCACCGATTTGGATAAGCTGATCATCGATCTGGAAACCAACGGCACCATAGACCCGGAAGAGGCTATTCGCAAGTCGGCCACCATTCTGCAAGAGCAGTTGTCGGTATTTGTTGATCTTAAAGCCGAAACGCAAACGCAGGAAGAGGAAGAAGCGTCAGATATCGACCCAATCCTGCTTCGCCCGGTCGACGATCTCGAGCTTACTGTGCGCTCGGCGAATTGTTTGAAAGCCGAAAACATCTACTACATTGGTGATCTGATTCAGCGCACCGAAGTGGAGTTACTAAAAACGCCAAACTTGGGTAAGAAGTCGCTTACCGAGATCAAAGACGTGTTGGCACAGCAAGCATTGTCATTGGGCATGCGCTTGGAAAACTGGCCACCGCCAGAGCTGCAAAAGCAACGCGAACTTGGTAAGTAGTCAAGCGCCTCAAGAATTAATTTGGAAGACACATGAGACATCGTAAAAGTGGGCGCAAGCTCAATAGAAATAGCAGCCATCGTCAAGCCATGTTCCGCAACATGGCAACGTCACTGGTTGAGCACGAATCAATCAAGACCACGTTACCTAAGGCCAAGGAATTGCGCCGTGTTGTTGAGCCTTTGATCACTATGAGCAAAGAAGACAACGTAGCTAAGCGTCGGCTGGCATTCGCCCGCTTGCGTGATAAAGCAGCCGTTGGCAAATTGTTCACTGATTTGGGTCCGCGCTTTTCTGGTCGACCCGGCGGTTACACTCGCATCATGAAGTGTGGCATGCGCCCAGGTGATAACGCACCCATGGCCATTATTGAGTTTGTTGAAAAAGCAGACTAATTAGCCAGATAAGTAGTACTGTAGAAAGGCCCGGTTTGCTTCCAAACCGGGCCTTTTGCGTTTAAGGGTCTCAATGACAGAAACCGCCACAAGCTTTGCGGCACTTTTGCATTTGCTTCGTTATGCAAAGGGTTATCGCCGACGCATTGTTTTAGCTAGCACCTGTTCGGCATTGAATACCTTTTTTGATGTCATGCCCGAAATTCTGATTGGCATCGCTATTGATGTAGTTGTTAATCAGCAGCAAAGCTTTGTAGCCAGTCTTGGGTTTGCAACACCGCAGTCTCAAATTGTTGCATTGGGTGTACTGACTTTTATCATCTGGGTTGGCGAATCTGTATTTGAGTTCCTGCATCTGATTCTGTGGCGAAATCTGGCACAAGACCTACAAGCTGATTTACGCCAAGACGCGTACGAGCAAGTGCAAAGTCAGGACATGAGTTATTTCGAGTCTCGCAGCACGGGCGAACTCAGCGCCATATTGAATGACGACGTCAATCAACTTGAACGGTTTCTCGATGGTGGTGCAAACGACTTCCTGCAAGTGTTCGTGACTGTGGTGCTGGTAGGCGGTGTGTTCTTTTATGTGTCTCCAATGATCGCGTGGTTAGCCATCATGCCCATCCCGGTGGTTATCTGGGGTGCGTTCTTTTTTATGCGCAGGGCAACGCCACTGTATGCCGATGTGCGCTCGCAAGTGGGCTCACTGGCCAACCGCTTGTCAAACAACTTGGGCGGCATGGCCACGATAAAGTCGTTTACCGCTGAGCAGCGAGAGTCCAAACGACTACGTGAAGCCAGCAACAAGTACGTCAGCGCAAACCGCAAGGCTATTAAAGTCAGTTCGGCTTTTGTACCGTTAATTCGTATGGCCATACTCAGCGGTTTTCTGGCTACTTTCATTGTGGGTGGCTTTAAAACCCTTGACGGTACCTTGAACGTGGGTGCCTATGGCATGCTGGTTTTTCTAACGCAACGGCTACTGTGGCCATTAACTCGACTGGCACAAACAGTCGATTTGTACGAACGAGCCATGGCCAGTACGCGGCGCATTCTCAAGCTTATTGAAACGCCCAGCGAAGTGCGCGATACCGGTCAACGTAACTTAGCGCATCCCATCTCAGGCGCTATAGAATTCGATTCGCTGAGCTTTAGCTATAACCAGTCAGAGGCTGGCGTGCAAGATGTGACCCTGAGCGTGCCTGCCGGACAAACTGTCGCTCTGGTTGGTGCAACCGGCTCGGGCAAGTCCACATTAATAAAATTGCTGCTACGATTTTACAAGGTTACCTCAGGCCAAATACGCGTTGATGGCATCCCTGTAGATGACCTCAGCTTCGCCTCATTACGCGCATCCATTGGACTGGTTAGTCAAGATGTGTTTCTTTTTGAGGGCAGTGTAAAAGACAACATCGCATACGGCAGACCCGATGCCAGTCGGGATGAAATAGAAAGTGCTGCCATGGCCGCCGAAGCGCATGAATTCATTAATCAGTTGCCAGAAGGTTTTGATACTCTGGTAGGCGAGCGGGGGGTCAAGCTCTCTGGTGGTCAACGGCAACGGTTGTCTCTGGCCAGAGCCATAATCAAAAATCCAGCGATTTTGATTCTGGATGAAGCCACCAGCGCTGTGGATAACGAAACCGAGGCGGCCATTCAGCGTTCGCTGGCAAAGGTGTCGAAAAACCGAACGGTATTGGTTGTGGCGCATCGACTTTCGACCATTGTGGGTGCACACAACATTGTCGTGCTTGATGCTGGTCGCGTGGTTGAGCAAGGTACGCACGCGCAGCTAATCACAGCCAATGGTTATTACGCGCGACAATGGCAAGTCCAGACTGGCGCTGCATAACAATAACTTAATGGAGTATATACATGCATATTCTCATCACAGGCGTCAGCCGCGGATTAGGTGAAGCACTGCTTCGCGCTTATGCCATGCAAGGCCATTCAGTAGCAGGCTGTGCGCGTAGCATTCATGCAATCGACACATTATCCGAAGAAATAAAAACGGCAAACCTGACTGCCCTCGACCTATGCGATGACGCGGCAGTAAAGCAATGGATAAGCGCACTTGAAAAAGACTGGGGTGTACCCGACCTGGTTATTAACAACGCTGCAACCATCAATCAAAATGCGCCTTTATGGGAAGTCCCTTATGATGAATTTGAAAATCTCATGGCCATTAATATCACCGCTGTGTTCTCTGTTATTCGTCACGTGTTGCCATCAATGATAAACCGGGGTAGTGGTGTGATTGCCAATATCAGCAGTGGATGGGGACGCTCAGTATCGGCAGATGTCGCCCCCTATTGTGCGACCAAATGGGCCATAGAAGGCATGACTCAAGCCTTGGCGCAGGAATTGCCACAAGGATTAAGTGCTGTGCCGGTTAACCCGGGTGTGATTAACACCGAGATGTTGCAATCGTGCTTTGGACCTTCGGCTCAGGACGCACCAACAGCTGATCAATGGGTGAAACGTGCCGCCCCGTTTTTTCTAAAGCTGGGTGTTAATGATAACGGCGAGCAACGATCAGTTTAAAGGATCACTTTGCTATGACAGACAACACGGTAACGGTATTGGGTTCAGGTTCATGGGGAACCGCATTGGCCATACAAATGGCCCGCTCTGGCACACACGTTAAGCTCTGGGGTAGAAACTCAAAACTGATTGAGTCGATGCGTGAAGCCGGAGAGAACAGGCAGTATTTACCGGGAGCTAAATTCCCGGATACATTAACTGCAGAACCCGATTGGGATGCAGCCTTAAAAGATGCCAGTACAGTGATGGTGTCTGTTCCTAGTCACTCATTCAGGGGCATCCTGGAAAAACTAAAGGGTCGCAAGCTGTCGATATGCTGGGCCACCAAAGGGTTAGAATTATCCACCGGCATGTTGCCGCATCAGGTCGTTGCCCAAGTGTTGCCCGAGTGTAAACAATACGCCGTGCTATCGGGCCCAACGTTTGCCACCGAAGTAGGGCAGGATTTACCCACGGCCATCACCGTGGCTGCATCGGTACCCGAGTTTGCCGACAAGCTAGCAGGCTTTTTATCCAGCTCATCGTTTCTGGCTTATACGTCCGAAGACATCATTGGTGTTGAAGTGGGTGGTGCGGTTAAAAACGTGCTGGCCATTGGTGCCGGCTTGTCTGATGGATTGGGTTTTGGTGCTAATGCGCGTGTGGCTTTAATCAATCGTGGCTTGCGAGAAATGCGCAAGTTCGGTGTGGCAATGGGTGCGCAGCCAGACACGTTTATGGGCCTGGCAGGCATGGGAGACCTGGTGCTAACATGCACTGATAATCAGTCGCGTAACCGGCGCATGGGACTTGCGCTGGCTGCCGGAAAAACAGTAGCCGAAGCCGAAGAAGAAATTCAGCAGGTTGTTGAAGGTGTGCAGGCATCACGGGCTGTGTACGAACAGGCTCAACGGCTCAATGTTGATTTACCCATAATCGAGCAAGTTTATCGTGTGCTGATAGAAGGCGTTGATCCGCGCGAGGCGGTTAAAGCATTGTTAGCTCGGAGCACGGGTGCGGAAAACTAGCGGTGTTGCTGTTTGAAACGTTGTTGCAGTCTGAGTAATTACCACGGTTGTTCAAACCCCAGTTCGCCAGCTAGCGTATCCAGAAAAGCACGCATGCTGTCGGTTCGTTGTTGCGCAATCGCGCGTCCGGCTTCAGTTTGCATGGTATCAGCCAAGGTCAGTAGCTTAAGTTTAAAGTGATCTATTGCGTACTGTCTGTCGTTAAGCGCTCGAGAGGCGGCAAACGGATCCCCACCATGAAATAAATCCGAATCCATTTTTCCCGCAATGTAAAAGGTGCGGGCAATTCCAAGTGCACCCAGTGATTCAAGTCTGTCAGCATCTTGCAAAATGCGCGCTTCTAAGGTGAGCGGTTCGATGCCTGCGGAAAAACTATGCGCCTCTATGCAATGTTGTACAGCCTTGATGGTGGGTTCGTTAAATTGAAGATCCACCAATACAGGTTTAGCAGCTTCAGCAGACAAGCTCGACGCGCGTTGACGATCGGGCGAATTCTTTGGCACGTTAACCAAATCATGCAAATAAGCTGCGGCCGTTAAGACGGTTGCCTCCTCGGAACCCTCTTGCTGTGCAATGGCTTTGGCATTCTGATCGACCCGTCGCGCATGCCATATGTCGTGGCTGGCATCGTGCCCACTAACCTGATCGCGCTGTTGATGCTGGGTTAGCGCAGCTTCAAGTTTTTGAACCATAGATGGGCGGTTTTGCAACGAAAAGTTTGAGCTGGTCATGGTGCTGAATAGTAACGCCTGCGGGCAGTCGATAGCGCAATAAACGCCGTATTAGTCACGAAACGGCGTCAAATCGAGTGCCTACAGGCAAAAAGGGGCCGTGGATAAGCTCTTTTTAGCGCGGGCTGGCACTTCTGATGCTTCTCCATCAGGGCTAATAGTTTTGCTCCTTTTCTCAGGTAAATACGGACAATCAACATCATGGATTTCTGGCACAAAACTGCCGCGGCTGCGCTTTCACTTTTTCTGACCATTAATGTGCAGGCCGCCGAGTGGACGCATGGTACACGTGACTTTAACCGCCATGCCTACGTTGGCCTTGGGCTGGGTTTGAGTCATTTGAACCCTGACACCAGTGACGCTTTTCACGATGTTAATGACAGGGTTAATCCGGGTGGACAAATTACCTTGGGTGTTGATGTTAGCCGCGCGATATCACTTGAATTGCATTCTGCTGATCTGGGCAGTGCGGGTCTGTCACCATCGGGGCGAATCAACTACCACGTCACCAGTGCCAGTGGGCTGTTTTACTTTGGTAAAAACAGAAAATCACATGCGCGGCATGGACTGCTGGCTTTTGGCCGAGCGGGTATGGGTTTTCTGGATAACAGTGGTGTCGGCGATTTCGATTACGAAAAGCAAAACAAATTTCATGTGTTATTCGGCGGTGGTGTTGAGTATGCCAGCCGAATCGGACTAGGCATTAGAGCAGAAGTATTTTCATTTGATAGCGATGCGTTTTACTCGCAGTTGGCTTTGGTTTATCGCTTTGGTCGACAATCGCAACCGGCGCAGCCTATTGCTAAGGCTGTAGAGCCAGAACCCATTATCGAAACACCCGTTGTTCCACCAGTTGCAGCCGTGGCGGTGGTCAATCCTGACAAAGACGGCGATGGTGTGTTAAATGAATCTGATCAGTGCCCAGTGACAGGGCCTGGCGTATCGGTAGACCGTAAGGGCTGTGCTTTGTTTGCTGGCGTTGCGGATGGGGTTAATTTTTATACTGATTCGGCTCGGTTAACATCTGAGGCAAAAAACAAACTCAATGCTGTAGCGACGATTTTGATAAAACACCAAAGTGTTGATGCCACGATTAGTGCTCATACAGATAGTGTTGGCGATGAAACCTATAATCAAGCATTATCGGTAAGGCGAGCCAAGGCTGTTACACAATACCTGAGTGAGAACGGTGTGGACGCAAATCGTTTGAAGGCTGAGGCGTTCGGAGAAACACAGCCCATTGATAGCAATGAGACCCGCGCCGGTCGAGAACGTAATCGCCGGGTGGAAATTGTTGTACACCGGCAAGTTCGTTAATTTCTGACGGTGGTGTAGCTTGATAGGCAGCACTTGATTCCCTGCATTGTGTGCTTTGTTTTGTGCTTTTTTCTGCGCAATAAGTTGGGCTGGGGGTTAACTGCCGGGAGTCGATGGGCGCAGAGTCAATACGTGTAGAGTCAATATGTGTAGAGTCAATACGTGTAGAGTCAGCATCATAAGATTCGTGTTTAGCTTTACCACCTCGCTTAGTCGCCACCATAATATTAAACCGGTATCGAGTGGGTAACAGTTTTCTAACCTGTTCGAATGAGCGTTTGTTATTGCGTAAGGCTTGTTCGAACTCAAACAGACTAAGATCGTCTTTAAGTTGTTGCTGTTTAAACTGGGCGTGTTGATGATGATGATCGTTGTCTGTGTTTTGCAGAGTAAAACCGCCTTCATGCACGAGCGTGTGGTGGTGTGCACACAAGCAAGCGCCGTTATCAACCGATGTTGACCCACCGTCAGCCCAATGCTTTATGTGATGAATATGCAGATGCCTTGATTGTGTGCAGCCTGGCCACACGCAGTGTTGATCTCGTTCTTTAATAGCCCGAGCCATAGCGGCCGGCCAGATTCTTGACTTGCGTCCAATATTCACTGGTTCACCGTTTATTTTGCTTATGGTTGAAATACTGCAATCACAGGCAAGGCGCCTGGCTTTATCTTTTGATAGTGCAGCGGCATTTCCCGTAGCGCCGTTAATTGTGGCGCGCTTGCCATGTGGTGTTGGCTTTGTTAGTTCGGCTTTATCAACTGAAACGATGACTTGATACCGATCGGCGATTGCTGTGTCTTTGCCTGCGGCTTGCAAACTTGCCTCGGCCATGTGTACCGCAGCGTCAGCGCGGCGTTGCGCCATATGAGTATTGAAGGTGTGATTCGGTTGGTTTTTTGGTTGGTTTTCTGCTTGGTTTTCAAAGCGGCTTTCAAATTGGCTTTCAAATTGGCTTTCAAATTGACTGAGGCTGTGTTCCACACTGTTTAAAAAGGCTTGTGCAATCTCTGGTGGTAAGGTTATTTGAATGCGAGTGCTGCCATTGCTGGTTTCATTCCAAGTGAGAGACCGTGATTCCCACTGTTGCAGTGCGCGATGATTGGCTTCTGTGTCATTTGCATCGTCGTTCCATTTATATCCATCGCAAATTCGTTTGACATCGGATACTGAAGCGTCAAGCGCTGCGTGGCACAGCAGTGACTCGTTGTCGGCGTTGGCAACTCGGGTTATAAGGCGAACTTTGGACCACGAGATTTTGCCTGCTCTAAACAGCGCTTTTAGCGTGGGTAGTTCATTGAGTTTACGGCCAACCCGTAAGTACTCCCATCCCAACTTGATGCTGATGCCGATTTCCTGGTTCATCCAGGCAGCGCAATGACTGGCACCTGATGTTGACCAACCTTGCAGATCATCGAACCGAACTAATAGGTCGAGCAAATCGGCTTGATGAGAAGTGATATCTTGTGAAAGCGCTTTAAGCCGTGTGCGTATGGCGGCTTCATTTGCGGGTAGTGCAGGGCCTTTAACAGGTAAAGGCTTACCTTCGATACAGCTTAGTGCCAGCCGAATATTGCGGCCCAGGTTTTCCGGTTTGCTGTTGTGCGAATCATCCATGACGCGGCCCATTGATTAGTGTTAATTCAATGTATCAAGCTTGATTTTATAGCACAACAAAAAAGCTATAAATAAATACAGTTGTAATGTTTGGCATTGATCCCATGGTTGCACTTGGTAGTGGAATCCGCGGTTACTGCGGTAAACCCAGCACCCCGTTCATGCAAATCGGTGACACGGCAACCATTGACATGCAAGATGCCAACGGTCACTCAATATTTGGTCAAATCAAACAAAAAGTCACCAAAACCGGCTGATTTCTTGAAGCTGGTGCCAAACCATCTTTGAAATTGGCTGTGCATAACGCCGCTAATTGGTGCTGCTATGAGTCACAGAGCGGTTGCGTCATGCTGGCTATTCATGCAACATAGGCGTGTCGCTACGGTTAGTACGTTATACCGTCGTCGAACAGTGGGAGAGATCTACAGCCTGTCCTAAAGCAGTAATAGGTAGCAGGTAAGTAGAACGCCGAAGGAGCAACGCCCAGGAAACTCTCAGGCAAACGGACCACTGATCGTCGTAGACTTCTGGAGAGATGCAGCATTGGGTTGCTGCACACCGAAGGGGTAAGTGTTGATGTGTTCACATCAATGCCCAAGCTCTCAGGTTCCAAGACAGATGGGATAGCAACGTCGTCACAGGCAAAAGCCCGTGCGTCGTATTACTGTTAATCTGTTGAAGGAACCTGGACTCATGAAGCACATCGCCGTTATTGGCGCCGGTATCACTGGCGTTACCACCGCTTATGCATTAGCTAACCGAGGTTATTCGGTCACTGTATTCGACAAGCATCGATATGCTGCTATGCAAACATCGTTTGCTAATGGTGGGCAGTTGTCTGCCTCTAACGCTGAAGTCTGGACGCAGGCATCCACTATTCTAAAAGGCATAAAGTGGATGCTGAAAAAGGATGCACCCTTGTTGGTTAATCCGATGCCCGACTGGCATAAGTATTCCTGGATGGCAGAATTTGTCAGTAATATTCCAAAGTACGAACAGAACACAGTAGAAACCGTTCGGCTTGCGGTTGCCGCTCGCGAACACTTGTTTGCCTGGGCCGAAAAAGAACAAATTGATTTCAATCTGGAAGAACGCGGCATTTTGCATATCTACGCCGACAAGCATGGGTTTGATCATGCGAGCAAAGTCAACGAACTACTAAAGGCAGGCGGTCTCGATCGTGTGTCAGTTAGCAGTGATGAAATGAAAACCATTGAGCCTGCGTTGGTGGGTGAATTTTATGGCGGCTTTTATACCGAATCAGACTCCACGGGCGACATACATAAATACACACGTGGGCTTGCCAGTGCGTGTGAAAAATTAGGCGTGCAGTTTGTGTTTGATGCAGCCGTTGGTGAGCTTGCACATCATGGTAATGGGGTCAGTGTCAGCTATAAAGAAAACGGCGTTGACAACGCCGGACACAGCGACTTTGATGGCGTTGTTGTTTGTGCCGGAATAGAGAGCCGCCGTTTTGCCAGCCAGTTAGGTGATCGTGTGAACATATACCCGGTCAAAGGGTATTCCATAACAGTAGAACTGGAAGATGCTGCCAGCCAAGCCGCCGCACCGTGGGTTAGCTTGCTTGATGATGACGCAAAAATTGTCACCAGTCGTTTGGGTGAGAATCGTTTTCGATTGGCAGGCACTGCCGAATTTAATGGTGTCAACTACGACATTCGCGATGATCGTATTCGGCCGTTGACGCAATGGTGTCGACATCTTTTCCCTGAGGTTAATACCGATAAGGTTATCCCCTGGGCGGGCTTGCGGCCAATGATGCCAAACATGATGCCGCGGGTTGGAGCGGGCAAGCAGAGTGGGGTTTTCTACAACACGGGTCATGGTCACCTGGGGTGGACCCTGTCGGCAGCAACAGCAGACATGATTGGCAGCACGATAGAGGCTAGCATGCCACTGGGCACGACTGGCATCACTAGCGTTGCAGCATAATTTTATCAAGCAGCCGAGTTGAGCATAAGCGTTTGAAAGCACCGGCCATGTAGGTCGGTGTGGTGACGTAGTAACGTGGTTTGGGTAAGTCGTTATCGAGCGCGTGTTTTAGTTTTTTAGTCACGGCCGATGCCGGTAATTCGAATTTATCGGGTTGGCCGCCCACGGGCGCATATAAACGCGGCTTTATCGTGGTTTCGTATGTTTCTCTGTGCGCAGAGGCTTCTGTGTCAATCCATTGCTCAAAGTGTGGTTGCGAGTTAACCCTTATTTTTGTGGTTATTGGTCCGGGTTCTATTAGCACCACGTGTATTCCACTGCCTGCCAGCTCTAATCGCAAGGTATCACTCAATCCTTCCATTGCAAATTTGCTGGCATTATAAGGGCCGCGATAGGGCATAGCTACCAACCCCAGTACAGATGAGCAGTTAATGATTTTTCCATAACCTTGTTTTCGCATGATGGGTAAAACAAGATTAATGAGTTCGAACGGGCCAAACAGATTGGTTTCGAATAAGTGACGCATGGCGTCGCGCGGAATGTCTTCTGTGAAGCCGGGGATACCGTAAGCGCCATTGTTGAACAAGGCGTCGAGTGTGCCACCGGTGCGTTCGAGCGTTTGTTTTGCCGCGGCATGAACCGAACTTGAATCGTTGTAGTCAAGAACAAAACTTTCCAGGCCTTGTTCTGTTAGTGCATCGCAGTCTTTGGCTTGTCTGCAAGTGGCCAGAACCTGCCAGCCTTCTTTGTGCAACGTGAGTGCGGCATCCAGACCGATGCCAGAGGAACAACCAGTGATCAGTATCGACTTTTTCATGCCCCATTAGAGCATAAAATGCTAAGCCGCTTGCTTGTCTTCCTGTGCGGTTTGTTCGTCTTCAAGTGTGTTTGTGGCGTCGATAATGTGCCAGCTGGATTGCGTGCCGTTTTTTAACGCTTTTCGATCGCAATATTCACGGTACAGCGTCAGTGCACGATTTTGGAGTGTGCTTAATGCGGGCAAATCTATGCCTGGGAACGGGTTAAATGGGTTGCTGCGACTGATGCTCCAGATTTCTGTGCGCATGCTGCGATCACTGGCATCACCGCGGCGATGAAAGCCGTGCGTATTGGCAATCACCAGGGTATTGGCTGGTACCGATAAACCAATGGCATCACCAAAGCCCATGCTTGCCAGGTCTTCAGGTGTTGCGCGAAAAGACCCATTGCTTGAATACGGGTCGCCTTGCTGGCTGATGGTAATACTTTTTTGATATTCCCACTTTAAACGGGCAAGACTTAAGCGCTGCGAACCGGGCAGGTAAGTAAACGGACCGTTTTTCGAGTTGCAGTCATCAAGGAAATACCAACTCTTCATGGTTGGGTGGAACGTATCAGAATGCAGGTTTTTCTGGGGGTCGGCAGGTCCATCAATAAAATGGTTTTTAATGGTCTGAATGTACGATACTGGTCGGTTGTTTTTACCCGAGGCAAACTTGTGTAACGACAAATACTGATCACTTTGCAGCATGGTCGAGCAGGCGGGCAGCGACTGTTGGGTTTTTTCGTCGATTAAAATGCGGTGCGTCAGGGTATCGCCTTGACGGCATTCGCGTACTTGCGCATCAATTTGCGCAACCTCTGATTTGATTCGGTCAAAGTGCTCTTGCGGCAATGCATCTTTTACCACAATAAATCCATCGCGAAAATAAGCGCGCTTTTGCTGTTTGTCGATGCCAAAACCCAATAACTCGAATCGCAGACGCATAATCGACTGCGCCACAACGATTCTGGCGACGTGTAACCCACAGCGATTTAGCAGCACGCTGCCAATGATGCGATTACTTTTAAAGGATTTTGCCTGGGTGAAGAGCTGCACAAACCACACAGGGAGCATTAACCATTTCATAACTGCTATTCATGAAAGATTTATGCCAGAAAACTCCGTAGCGACAGGTACGTAGCGCAGGCCGCAGCTGGTGTATGATCTGGCGCGCCAGGCAGCTGACCCATTGCGTCGCAATTGTTTACAGTGCCATATCGGGTTTAGGCCGACATTTACCCATAGACGCGTTAAAACATAGAAAAACAAGAGAACAACAAGCAGTGGGAAAAATCCTTCTTCGGCGTGCCACTTTGGCCGCTGCATTGATCATCACAGTCACCGGCTGCGTTTCGGCATCTAAACCAAAAGAAATTCTGAACCTGCCGTCAGGCGCGCTCAGCGCTCAGTCAAACTATGCGCTGATGTGGATAAAACCGTGTAACGCACGGTTGCTTGTGGGTGGGTGTGAAGACGATGATGGCCGAACCGCGGAGGCCAAGTTAGCCATTCACGGCTCTGCTGATCGTATCAATATTGAAGCACTCTACGAAGAGGACGTCGGTCTCAGTGCATCCATTGCCCGCGTCAACGCAAGAGAATTGATCGAGCGGCGCTTTTTGCAAGAATTTAAATCAAGCTTAAGAGCCAGGGCCTTGAATGTTGTGTCAGTTGCAGAGCCAGCCTATGAGGGGTCTTTGCCCAAGTTAGCTACTGAGCGTGTGGTGTTTGACGATGTGCCAACGATTTCTGCAACGCAATTTCCATTGCAGGTTAAATCCACAACCTACGATTTTTCTGGTGTCTATAACAGACTGGGTGTGGACTATTTGTTTGTGTTGGAACTGTTACGGTTTAACATCGAGCGACACTTTGGCCCAACCGGACAGCCCAGCGCCAATCCGCAGGCTGTGTCGGTGGTGCGCTTGTCGTTGCATGAGCGAAGCAGCGGAAATATTCTGTTCAATGACTTCGGCTACAAAGCCGTGATGGTGGGCGACGATTGGAATAGACCGCCGTATTACCAAGAGCTAAGCGATTCGCTTACCGGCACCCTGGCGTCGGTTATTGAAGAAGTGCAATCTACTTTGCTAAAGCAGTAGAAAGATTGTTTAAGAAAGCAAGCGCTTCAAATATTGACCAGTGTAAGAAGATTTCTTTTTAACGATATCTTCCGGTGTGCCGGCAACAACAATTTTGCCGCCACCGGCACCACCTTCGGGACCCAGGTCTATTATCCAGTCGGCGGTTTTTATGACATCGAGGTTGTGCTCAATAATCACCAGCGTATTACCCGCGTCTCGCAAGCGGTGTATCACCGCCAATAATGCTTTTACATCTTCAAAATGCAAGCCGGTTGTGGGTTCGTCTAATATATACAGCGTATTGCCTGTATCGCGCTTGGATAGCTCGCGGGCCAGCTTGATACGCTGCGCTTCACCGCCAGATAGGGTCGTGGCGTTTTGGCCAAGGGTTAAGTAGGACAAACCCACGTCCATTAACGTTTCCAGTTTCTTATGCAGGTTTGGCACGGCGGCAAAAAATTCGAATGCTTGTTCGACCGTCATGTCCAGCACTTCATGAATGTTCTTGCCCTTATAGCGTATGTCCAGTGTTTCCCGGTTATAACGTTTGCCCGCGCAAATATCGCACGGCACATAAACGTCAGGCAAAAAGTGCATTTCCACTTTTATCAGGCCATCGCCCTGACACGCTTCACAACGCCCACCTTTAACATTAAAACTGAACCGGCCGGTTTTATAACCGCGCGAGCGTGCTTCCCGCGTGTTTGAAAACAGGTCTCGAATAATTGAAAATAGCCCGGAGTAGGTTGCAGGGTTGCTTCGTGGTGTGCGACCAATCGGGCTTTGATCAATTTCAACAATTTTATCGAAAGGCTTCATGCCGGTTATGTCACCGACGGGTGCAATTACGTGTTTGGCGTTGTTGATTTGTGCCGCAGCAAACCGGTACAGCGTATCGTTTATCAGTGTTGATTTTCCTGAACCAGATACACCTGTTATAACGGTCAGCAATCCGTGTGGAATTTTTGCGTCGACATTTTTCAGGTTATTACCAGACGCTTTTTTAATGTTTATCCAGTCTTTTCCCGGTTTGATTCGTTCTGGTATTTCGATGCTTTTTTTGCCAGACAAGTATTGACCGGTTAATGATTTTTTGGATTTTATAATGTCTTTGGGCGAGCCCTTGGCAACGATTTCACCGCCGTGACGCCCGGCACCCGGGCCAATATCCAGCACATAGTCGGCGCTTCGTATGGCGTCCTCGTCGTGCTCCACAACAATAACAGTGTTGCCTATGTCGCGCAGGTACTTCAGTGTTTCAAGTAACTTATCGTTATCGCGTTGATGCAAGCCGATAGAGGGTTCATCCAATACATACATAACGCCCATCAAGCCTGCGCCAATTTGACTGGCCAGCCGAATGCGTTGTGCCTCGCCACCGGATAAGGTGCTGGCGCTGCGATCGATAGATAAGTAATCCAGCCCGACATTAACCAAAAAGCTTAAGCGTTGTGATATTTCGGCGGTTATTTTTTCGGCGACTTCGCGACGTTGGCCTTCAAGCTTTAAGGCGTCGATCAGTGTTTTTGCTTCGCTGATGGAGGCAGCGGTGATGTTGTGTAAGTAGTGTCCGCCTACGGTGACGTGCCGAGCTGACTCGTTTAAGCGCGCACCCTCACACGATTGACAGTTCCGCACCGATAGTAACTTTGCCAATTCATCGCGCACAGCGTTTGACTCGGTTTCCTTGAAGCGTCTGTCAAAGGTTGGAATAATGCCTTCGAATGTGCGCACGGTTTTTCGGGTGCCGCCGCCTTTTTCAACCTTGTGGAGAAACGTGATTTCTTCTTTACCACTGCCGTAGAGCACGATGTTCTGCCATTTCTTGGCTAGCTTTTCGAAGGGTTTGTCCAGGTCAAAGCCGTAGTGCTTAGCCAGCGATTGCATCATCTGATAATAGAATGCTGAGCGCCTGTCCCAACCGCGTATGGCACCACCAGCAATACTGACGGCTCTGTTGGTGATAACCAAATCGGGATCGAAAAAATGACTTTGGCCTAGGCCATCGCACTCAGGGCATGCGCCGTGAGGGCTATTAAAAGAAAACACACGTGGCTCAAGCTCGGGAATGGAGTACCCGCAAACCGGGCAGGCAAACAAGGTGGAAAACACCACGTCTTCGGATTCGCCATTCAAGGCTGCAATAATGGCTGTGCCTTCACTTAAAGCCGTCGCGGTTTCTAATGACTCTGCCAGACGAAGTGCAATGTCTTCGCGCACTTTGAATCGATCAACGACAACATCAATTGTGTGTTTTTGTTTTGCGTTAAGTTTGATTTGGCCTTCAAGTTCGGTGATGGTGCCATCGATGCGTGCACGCAGGTAGCCTTGATTGCGCAGACCTTCGAGTACGGTTGCGTGATCACCTTTGCGATCTTTAACAACGGGCGCCAGCAAAGCCAGCGCTTCACCTTTTGGCATGCTGATAATATGGTCAACCATCTGGCTGATGGTTTGGGCTTCCAGAGGCTCTTTGTGAACCGGGCATTCGGGTATGCCGGTTCGGGCGAACAACAAGCGTAAGTAATCGTAGACTTCGGTGATGGTGCCCACAGTGGAACGTGGGTTATGCGATGTTGATTTTTGCTCAATTGAAATGGCCGGGGAGAGCCCGTCAATAAGATCGACATCGGGCTTTTCCATCACTGACAGAAATTGTCTTGCGTAGGCTGATAAAGATTCAACGTATCGTCGTTGACCTTCGGCAAACAAAGTGTCAAATGCCAGAGACGACTTTCCGGAGCCGGATAAACCCGTAATGACAATCAGCTTGTCTCGCGGTAAGTCGGCATCCACATTTTTCAGGTTATGGGTACGAGCGCCGCGTATGCGTATGCTATCCATCTGCGAACTTGTGTATTTTCTATGCGCGGGGCTGCTAATATAACGCTTTATTCACCCGAAAGGCACCGAGCAATTGCCAGCTCCAAATGAATCAACCGCAATGTCGCCACTCGAACGGCGTACAGCGCTCTCATTGGCGCTTATTTACATGGTGCGGATGCTGGGGCTATTCATTATATTGCCCGTTTTTGTTCTGTTTGCCGCTGATTTTAATAACAGCACACCTTTTTTAATGGGGCTTGCGTTGGGTATCTACGGCTTACTACAAGCTGTGTTGCAAATACCGTTTGGGTTGCTGTCGGATAAAATCGGGCGCAAAAAAACCATCACCATCGGATTGCTATTAATGATACTCGGCAGTGTCATTGCCGCCATGTCTGATTCTATTTATGGGGTTATTCTTGGGCGGGCCCTGCAAGGTGCCGGGGCGATTGCCGCCGCGCTTATGGCCTTGGCTGCAGACTTAACCCGAGACGAACAACGCACCAAAATGATGGCGATGCTTGGGGCCAGTATTGGTCTGTCTTTTATTGTGGCTTTGTTGCTTGGCCCTGTGCTTATTAATGTGTTTTCCATCAGCATGATTTTCTGGTTTACAGCCGGTACCGGTGTGCTGGCTCTGTTAATCCTTCACACGGTTGTACCCAATCCTGATAGCAGTGGATTTCGAGCTGACACCAGTGCCAAGGTTGCCAGCCTGGGGCAGCTGATCAAACACCAGGACCTGCGCCGTTTAAACGTGAGCATCTTTTTTCTGCATACCCTGGTTACCGCCACGTTTGTGGCTGTGCCAGTTTTAATGCTTAACGGTGGTCTGGACAAAGCCGATCATTGGCAGGTTTATTTGCCAGCCATGTTGTTATCGTTGCTGGTAATGGTGCCAATGATTATTGCCGCCGAGCGTTACCATCGAATGCGCATGGTTATGTTGGCCTGTGTGATTGGCTTGTTTGTCACGCAACTGTTGTTTGCGCTGCTGTCAGGCACATTGTTCGCGGTGCTGATTGCGGTGGTGATGTTTTTTTGTTTTTTAAATACCTTGGAAGCCTTGTTACCCTCTTTAGTTTCTCGTATTGCACCGGCGGGCTCGCGTGGCGGGGCCAGTGGCGTCTACGCCAGCAGCCAGTTTCTGGGTGCTTTTGTTGGTGGTGCCGGTGGGGGTGCCTTGCTGGGTGCCGGTGGATTCAGCGTGCTGTTTTTTGCCATGGCTTGTGTCTGCGGGCTGTGGTTTTTGCTGATGAGGGGCTTTCAAGCGCCAGCTTTGCTCTCCAGCCATCGCCACAAATTAACCGAACGGGAGCTCTCGTTGGGGGCGGATGTGAGTGTCGAATTGCAAAATCTGCCTGGTGTTGAGGAAGTGTTTGTGTCAATCGACGAGGGCGTAGCTTACATGAAGGTAGATAAGCGCCGGTTCCAGCCTAGCGCGGGTTAAGTTTGCGGTACACTTGGCAGTGCGCCGGGCATTCGCCTGGCGTGTAAGCCCGGCTAATGGAATTAGCGGGTGTCAACATTTATTAGGAGATGGAAGCATGAGAGGCGTAAATAAAGTCATTGTTCTGGGCAACCTCGGGGCCGACCCCGAAGTCCGGTACACCCCCAGCGGCAGCGCGGTGTGCAATATCAGCATTGCCACGTCCGAGAGCTGGACCGACAAAAATACGGGGCAGAAGCAGGAACGAACCGAGTGGCACCGTGTCACAATGTTTGGCCGGACCGCCGAAATTGCCGGAGAATATTGCCGCAAGGGGTCGCAGGTCTATATTGAAGGGTCACTTCGAACCGACAAATATCAGGACAAAAAAACCGGTGAAGATCGCTACTCAACCAATATTATTGCTAATAACCTGCAATTGCTTGGCAGCCGCGGCGACAACAACAGCGGTGATTTCCAGCAACGCGGTGCGCAGGGTGGCCAGGCTGGCGGAATGGCACAAAACAAGCCTGCTCAGCAGCCAGCAATGGCAACGGCGGGCGGTGCCGAATTCGATGACGATATTCCGTTTTAAACAGCGTACGTTAGTCAACAAAACGGTGTTCGAGCCTTTATCGGGCACCGTTCTCACTGTATTACATCTTACCCGGCTCACTCGTTCGAAAATGGCATTGAAAACGCATAGTAATACGGGTCCAAGGAGCTTCGATCAATGTCCACGCAGCCACTTTCTTTGTTAACACGAATATTGTATGTACCCGTATTGCTCGGCCTGAGTGCTTGCGGTTATGAAGGGCGTGAAGACCAAAGTGCGGCGATCGCCACGCAGGCGTCAACCTCGCAAGCTATCTCCAACGAACAAGTTATTAGGGCAGCGCCAGTAGCAGCGCCAGTAGCATCACCGGCAAATGCGTCGGTACCCGGTTTTGACTCTGACCCCAATTTTAGAAAAGTGGCACTCAAGGCCGGTGATCTTGGTCCGGCCAATATGTGTGAGGGTTCAATAACTCATTCAGAGCGCGTGCTTATTCCGCCCGTGGCGAAACCGCCTTATCGTAAGTACTACAAAGACCCAGCGTTTGGTGCGCGCGTCATTCGCATAACCAACAGCGCATTCGGTGAAGTGAACAAACCGGCTTACAGCACCATGCAAGCCTGGAATGCCGATGAGTCGCTAATGATTTTGTATCGCGGTGGTAAAGGTAATGGTTACCATGTTTTGCATGACGGTCACACTTACGAGCCACTGAAAAAGTTCGATTTTGTACCATCCGATTTAGAAGAAGTATTCTGGAGCCACCGCGACCCGGATACGTTTTTCTATGTGAGTAAATACTCGCGTGATTTCGGTGAACTCAAGCAGTACAGCATCCAGGCTGGCAGAGCAAAAACCATTGCCAACTTTAGAAACATTTGCGGAGTAAAAGGATTACCGATCGGTGGTGGTGATGTGCATATGCAGGCAATGAATGATGACGATTTTGGTTTTCGTTGCCGCAAAGATGACGGAAAGTATGTGGCATTCACGTATAAAATCAGCACCGGGGAAACCAATGTCATTAAAATTGGCGAGGGCACCAAGTATAAAGACTGGACTGCACCCATGCCCGGACCAAGCGGTGAGCGCTGGATGTTGCAGGGCGATGTTCTATCCAAAGACTTGCAAACTGTTGAGCATAAGCTTGATATGGCCAAAGCCTGGGAACACTCGAACATTGGCTTGACGCACGATGGTCAGGATGCGTTGTATCAGGTGGTCTTTGATCCCAGCCCGAAAGGCTGCAACGGTGACCTTTGGCAGGGTGTTGGGCACCTGGTCGAACACAACATGGAAACCGGTACCTGCCGACCCATCATCACCGAACTTCAGGGTTATCCTTACACCACCAGCTCGACCCATGCATCGGCTCGTTCATACTTGCGACCGGGTTGGGTGACCATGTCCAGCATTGGCTTTGAAGACCAATTCCGGTTTTTCTCCAATAAGCGCAAAGCACCTTCGTTGCTGTCTGAAATCTATTTGGCCAACACGGACCCGGACAATCAAGTGACCTGCCGATTGGCGCATCATCGTTCGTTCGGAAAAATGGCCAAGAAAGGCGATTACCCGCCGTATTTCGGTGAGCCGCATGCCACCAGCAGTCCTTCGGGTACGCGCATTGTATTTGGATCAGATTGGTATGATTCTGGTTCAGTCGACAGCTATGTTATTGAGCTGCCAGGGTATCAACGCCCTCAATAGGGCAGTTTCTCCCAAATTACCCCCTTTATTTGGGCATCGCGCTTTATGGCGCGATGTTCGCTAAGACCACTGTTGCCGTTTTCATATAAAGATATAAAGAAATCTTTATGTGTTTATATGTACAATAGGCGCGTTTACACGACTTCCCTTACGACCCAGAGACCGACTAATGGCCAAAGACTATATTTTTACTTCTGAATCCGTATCAGAAGGGCACCCAGACAAAATGTCCGATCAGATTTCGGACGCCGTACTTGATGCGCTGCTTGCTCAAGACAAAAATGCGCGCGTCGCGTGCGAGACCATGGTTAAAACTGGTCTTGTGGTTATTGCAGGTGAAATCACCACCAATGCTTATGTTGACCTTGAAGACTTGGTACGTAAAACCGTTATCGGTATTGGCTACGATAAATCTGATGTTGGTTTTGATGGTGCTACCTGTGCTGTTTTAAACGGGATTGGTAAACAATCACCTGATATCGCTCAAGGTGTTGATCGATCGGCACCCGAAGATCAGGGAGCGGGTGACCAGGGCTTGATGTTTGGTTACGCCAATAATGAAACCGATGTGCTGATGCCAGCGCCCATCACGTATTCTCACCGTTTGGTAGAGCAGCAAGCAGCCATGCGAAAGTCGGGCACCTTGCCGTGGTTGCGCCCTGATGCGAAAAGTCAGGTAACGCTTGAATACTCCGATGGCAAACCTGTTGGGATTAATGCCGTTGTACTTTCTACACAACACGATCCAGACGTATCGCTGTCGCAATTGCGTGAAGCGGTTATGGAAAATATTCTTAAGCCAGTGCTGCCAAAAGCCTGGCTGGACAAATGCCCAAGCGAAAATATACACATTAACCCAACGGGTAACTTTGTTATTGGTGGACCGGTTGGTGACTGTGGCTTGACGGGCCGAAAAATTATTGTAGACACATACGGTGGTATGGCACGTCACGGTGGTGGCGCATTTTCAGGCAAGGACCCATCGAAAGTCGATCGTTCTGCCGCCTATGCTGGTCGCTATGTAGCAAAGAACATCGTAGCAGCAGGACTTGCCGATCGATGTGAGATACAAGTGTCTTACGCTATCGGTGTTGCCAAGCCAACGTCTATCACCATCGACACATTTGGCACCGGCAAAATCGACGATCGCCGCATCGAAGAAATTGTTGGTGACGTATTTGACTTACGCCCTTATGGCATTGTCACCATGCTTGATCTGATTCGTCCGATCTATCAACAAACAGCCGCCTACGGTCACTTTGGTCGTGAGCATGCAGATTTCACCTGGGAAAAAACTGATCGAGCGGACGCGATTCGCAGTGCCGCAAAAATTTAGGATAAAACTATGAGTACCGCAGCAGCAACAGTAACCGAAGATTACAAAGTCGCCGACATCAGCCTGGCTGATTGGGGACGCAAAGAAATCACCATCGCCGAGCACGAGATGCCTGGTCTGATGGCTATCCGTGAAGAGTTTGCAGGCAAAGAACCACTGAAAGGTGCGCGAATTGCTGGCTGCTTGCACATGACAATCCAAACTGCCGTGTTAATTGAAACACTCACCAGTTTGGGCGCTGAAGTGCGCTGGTCATCGTGCAACATCTTCTCAACCCAAGACCAGGCCGCCGCCGCAATTGCCGCATCTGGTGTGCCCGTGTTTGCCTGGAAAGGCGAAACAGAAGAAGAAGCAGAGTGGTGTATCCATCAAACGATTAAAGGCCCGAATGGCTGGGTTCCAAATCTGATTCTGGATGATGGCGGTGACTTGACCGTTATGATGCACAACGACTACCCGGAGCTTATGGAAGGCGTTAAAGGTTTATCCGAAGAAACCACTACTGGTGTACACCGCCTGGTTGATATGGCCAAAGCCGGTACACTAAAAGTGCCTGCCATTAACGTTAACGATTCTGTTACCAAATCAAAGTTTGACAACCTGTATGGCTGTCGTGAATCACTGCTTGATGGTATCAAGCGAGCGACTGATGTCATGGTCGCTGGTAAGGTTGCTGTTGTATTGGGTTACGGCGACGTAGGTAAAGGTTGTGCACAGGCTTTTCGTGGCATGGGGGCAACGGTTATGGTTACCGAAGTCGACCCTATTTGTGCGCTGCAAGCCGCAATGGAAGGTTATCGTGTTGTGAAAATGGATGATGTTGCTGGGGACGCCGACTTGTTTGTTACCTGCACAGGTAATGTCAACGTTATTACCCATGAGCACATGAAGCAAATGCGTAACGAAGCCATTGTGTGCAACATTGGTCACTTCGACAACGAAATCGATGTTGCGGGTTTACGCCAGTACACATGGGAAAACGTTAAGCCACAGGTCGATCAGGTTATTTTCCCCGACGGCAAACGCATTACATTGCTGGCTGAAGGGCGTCTGGTTAATTTGGGTTGTGCCACAGGCCACCCAAGTTTTGTTATGTCAGCATCGTTCACTAACCAGGTTCTGGCACAAATCGAACTGTGGGAACGCAGCGAAAACTATTCGGTTGATGTTCACGTGTTGCCTAAAGCACTTGACGAAAAAGTTGCCACTTTGCACCTGAGTAAAATTGGTGCAAACCTGACAACGTTTACTACCGAGCAGGCTGATTACCTTGGTCTTGATAAGGCTGGCCCGTATAAGCCTGACCACTACCGTTATTAAAATCTGACCGGTTTAAACAGAAAAGACCAGGCTTTGGCCTGGTTTTTTTTTGCCTGTTGTAAATGTTTGGGGTTTTTCGATATTGCCATGAGCTGGTTTGGTGGTTAGAGTTTTGTTAAGGAGATGGTAGAACGGAATTTATCATGGACAGCTTGTTGGTTAAGGTTATTTGGGGCTTATTAGCCTGCGCGGCGTTATCATCCTGTGGCTCAGAACAAAATCGCGTTCCATTGGGCACCTGGAAAGATACCCGCCTACCACGCTACATGATAATTGAACCCAACCTGCAGCTTCCTGCTCACTACACCGTCACGCTGTTCAATCAAAGCGCGGTGTCTCAAAAGAGGCAGGTATCAGCCAATATCAATGACGGTGTGCTCATGCTGAAAACCGCTGAGGCCGATATCCCGGTGTTGTACCATCCATCCGGAAATTTAATTCTGATTAATGGTCAATCAACGTTTCGGCGTGTAACCTTAAGCGATGCATCAATACCGCTACGCGATCATCATTCCGGCATGGAACGAAGCCCAGTTCATTGAATCCAGTGTTGCGGCGGCGCGCCATGCAATGGAACAAGTTGATGAAACGCAGCAGGTATCGGGTCAGCTCATTGTTGTGGATAATAATTCAAGCGATGAAACCGCCCAACTGGCTCGGGACGCTGGCGCGCAGGTGGTGTTTGAACCGGTTAATCAAATCGCGCGTGCCCGAAATGCTGGGGCGGCCGCTGCGTCTGCACCGTTGTATGTGTTCGTGGATGCTGATTCGCAGCTCAGCTTTGCTTTACTGCAAGCAGCGCTTACGGCCTTAAACAGCAATGAGGTTGTGGGGGGTGGCTGCCATGTTAGCCCGGATCGGAGTGTGCCGCGAACAGTACGCAATGGCATTGCAACCTGGAATCGTATCTCCTCAACGTTTAAGTGGGCGGCGGGCTGTTTTGTTTTTTGCCGAGCAGATGCCTTTCACGATGTTGGTGGTTTTACGCTTAAGCGCTATGCCGGAGAAGAGCTGGTGTTGTCGCGTGTGCTGCGTCGTTGGGGTCGCCGGCACGGATTGCGATTTGAGATTATTACTGAACACACAATGCCTACGTCAATGCGTAAAATGGATTGGTATTCCACCGGCCAGCTGGCTAAACAGATGATCATGGTCATGATACCGGGAGCACTAGGATCCAAGCGGTTTATGAGCACCTGGTACGACGACTCAACCAAGCGAACACGCGACGACTGAATATGAAAAAACAGGCTTACGGCACGTGGGCGTCACCCATCACTGCCGATATGGTGACTCAGTCTGGTGTGCAGCTGGGTGCGGTGGCTTATAGAAACGGTGCGGCGTTCTGGGCGGAAACGCGCCCCGACGATGACAATCGCTGCGCGGTTGTTAAAAGCTGCAACGGCCAATCCCCGGTCGACTTATTCGCAGCGCCTTTTAATACGCGAACACGTGTGCATGAATACGGCGGTGGTTCATGGTGGGTTGATGACACATATTTGTACTTTACCCACTGGGATGATCAATGTTTATATCGAGTCAATCATATTGAGCCCGAAAAAAATCCGGAGCCCATTGCGTTAACACCAACACCAGCGGTAAAGCATGCACATCGCTATGCTGATGGTTGCGTTAGCCCGGACGGAAATTATATTGTGTGTGTGCGTGAGCGTCATGAAGGTGAATCGACATCGAGTGACTCAACACAAGTCATTAACGAGCTGGTTGTTATTGCTAACACTGCCAATAAGCAACGACAAAGCTGTGTGACAATTGCCGGCGGCGCTGATTTTTACTCCACACCTCGTTTATCACCTGATGCCACTACGCTAAGTTGGGTGCAGTGGTCGCACCCGCAAATGCCATGGGATGGCACGCAACTGATGGTCGCTGATGTTCAGGCCGATTACCGTTTAAACAATACACGCCTGGTTGCAGGTTCTAACACTGAGTCGGTTATGGGTGCCTTGTGGACAGGTGATGGGCAGCTGGCTTACTGCAGCGATGAGTCTGGCTGGTGGAATTTATATCAATACACGCCAAGTGCAAAGCAGTACAAACAGTTAACGCACTTTGATGACTGTGAAGTCGGTACACCTGCCTGGATTTTTGGCACGCAGCGTTTTGTGGAATTGCGCGATGCTGAAAACCAGTTTGCTTTATTGGTCACGCAAGCAGCCAGCGATCAGCTTTATGTGCTGGATAAAAGTGGTAACACGCGACAGTTAAATACACCTTATTGTTCGTTTTCCAGCATAGCAGCCGATGATGAAGGTGGGATTGTTGTGCATGCTCAGTCAGCAGGCTCACCTGCGTGTATTGCCTCACATACTTGCCAACCTAATAGCGAGGCCCGTGTTTTAAAAAAGGCTGAGCTTTTGACTATCGATGAGGCGTGGCTCAGTACGGCGAAGCCCATCGAATTTTTATCAGGTGATCGCCACGCACATGCATTCTTTTATCCCCCAGCGGGTAAGGGCATAACGGGTCTGGATAACGAATTACCGCCGGTGATAGTTATGGGACACGGCGGGCCCACGGGCCACTCAACGCCCAGTTTAAATCTCAGTATTCAGTACTGGACCAGTCGAGGCATTGCTGTAGTTGATGTTAACTACGGTGGTTCGTCTGGTTTTGGTCGTGGGTTTCGACGTCTGCTTGATGGGCAGTGGGGTGTTGTGGATGTGGAAGATTGCGTGGCAGCAACAGCATACCTTGCGCAACACGCTTTAGTTGATGCGCAACGCATGGTTATCAGAGGTGGGTCGGCCGGTGGCTTAACGGTGCTGCGGGCGCTGCAAACCAGCGAGCTGTTTGCGGGTGGCACCAGCTTGTATGGTGTAACCGATCTGGAAATGTTGGCAGGGGATACACACAAGTTTGAAAGCCAGTATTTGGATGGATTACTGGGTGGGCCTTATCCTGAGCACAAGGCAACTTATGTGGCTCGATCGCCCATTCATCACACCGATAAACTCAGTTGTCCAATATTGGTTTTACAGGGCGATGAAGACAAAATTGTGCCACCAAATCAATCGGCAGCCATTATTGACGCTGCAGCCGCGAAAGGCCTGCCGCATGCTTATGTGCTGTTTGAAGGCGAACAGCATGGGTTTCGGATAACCAAAAACAAAGTGCGCGCTTTACAGCTGGAACTCTGGTTTTATGGTTCGGTATTGCATTTTGCACCGGCTAACAATATTGATACGCCAGCAGAGGCCGTTGGATTTTAGTATCTTCGTTAAGACGAAAGCGCCATGCCAATGTTTTAATCCACGTTATTTATGCGAAAAAGGGGTCACTCAATTAAGTAGAAAATTAATATGAGTAGAAAATTAATATCAAGCGGTTCTGAGTTTGAAGAGAAAATTGGCTATTCTCGTGCAGTGGTGGATGGTGATTATATTTTTGTATCCGGAACAACGGGTTATAACTATCAGAACATGGAGATTAGCGACAGCGTTATAGATCAGGCCGATCAATGTTTCATTAATATCCAAAAAGCACTGGAAGAAGCCGGAGCATCCACAAAGAATATTGTTCGCGTCACTTACATATTTTCAGATCGTGCAGATTTTGAATCCTGTTGGCCGGTTTTTAACAAATGGCTGGGATCTATAAAGCCAGCAGCTACTATGTTTGAAGCACGTTTGGCAAAAGATGAAATGAAAATCGAAATTCAGGTAACGGCAAACGTAAATACGTAACACACTGTTGCCCCCAGGCTCGTCAACAATCTGTTGGAAATAGGGACAAGTCTGTTGGTCTGGTAGCAATCCGAGCCGGCATCGAGCCGGCCCGGTTATTACGTTTACTACACGCGATCTGTGTTTTAAGACAAAACGCCTTTTCTTCGCAGCTCTGCCACCACTTTTTCTGCCGCTTGTTCAGCGCTTAACGCTGATGTATCCACCAGTATTTCCGGGTTCTCGGGTGGCTCGTACGGTGAGTCGATACCAGTGAAGTTTTTCAAATCCCCTCGGCGGGCTTTTTTATACAGTCCCTTGGGGTCGCGTTCTTCGGCTACGCTTAACGGCGTTTCAACAAACACTTCCATGAACTCACCATCGTCAACCAGGCTACGTGCCAGTGCTCGCTCTGAGCGGAATGGCGATATAAATGCTGTAAGCACAATTAACCCGGAATCCACCATCAAGCTGGCCACTTCACCGATACGTCGGATGTTTTCAACTCGGTCGGCGTCAGTGAACCCGAGGTCTTTGTTTAGTCCGTGTCGAACGTTGTCGCCGTCCAGCAGGTAAGTGTGCTGTCCCATGGCGGCGAGTTTTTTCTCAACGATGTTAGCCACCGTTGATTTACCTGCGCCGGAAAGACCTGTAAACCAGACCACACAGGCTTTTTGGCTTTTCAACTCACTGCGTTTTTGCTTGTCAACATCTACCGCTTGCATGTGAATGTTATCCGAGCGGCGCAGGGCGAAGTGCAACATGCCAGCGCCGACAGTCGCGTTGGTGATTCGATCAATTAAGATGAAGCCACCCATCTCACGGTTTTCTTCGTAAGCATCGAACGCAATAGTCTGGTCGGTGTTGATATTACAAACGGCGATTGCGTTAAGTTCTAGTTGCTTCGCGGCTACATGCTCCAGTGAATCAACGTTTATCTCATGTTTAATCGTAGTCACGGTTGCCGGTACGGTTTGCGCGCCCACTTTTAGCAGGTAAGGGCGACCCGGTAATAATGGTTCTTCGTCCATCCACACAATCGTGGATTCAAATTGATCGGCAGAGCTTGCTGGTTGTTCTGTGGTTGAAATGACGTCACCACGTGAGATAGCAATTTCATCTACCAATGTTAGTGTTACAGATTGTCCGGCAACCGCTTTTTCCAACTCGCCGTCTTGAGTAACGATGTCTTTGACCGAGCTGGTTTTGCCCGAAGGTTGCACTCGAATTTGGTCACCAGGGCGAATTTCACCACTTGCCACTGTACCGGCAAAGCCTCGAAAATCCAGGTTAGGGCGGTTGACCCATTGCACTGGCATACGAAACGGCGCATGGCGCATAATGTCGGTATCCACTTTTACCGTTTCAAGATAACTG
>CALHOI010000094.1 GCA_938035525.1 uncultured Granulosicoccaceae bacterium | reverse complement strand
TGAAAAGACAAGAAAAAATCAAAAAATACCGAGGCAAGCTTAAGTGGGATGGCGACTTGAGGCAGATGAGATCTAAGAAGTGATCTTAGTCGACTCTAGTGTGTGGATCGACTTTTTCAACGACACTGCCTCGCCTGAAGTAGAGTTTCTGGATAGCGCTCTCGGAGTACAAGCAATTGCAATTGGCGACTTAATCATGACTGAAGTTCTGCAAGGCTTTAGGTCCGATAAAGATTTCACTACAGCAAAATCTGCCTTGGCTGAGTTTGAGCAACTGGAACTACTTGGCGCGAGTCGGGCGGTTAAGGCAGCTGCGAAATTTCGCGAATTACGAAAGATCGGAATCACAGCTCGCAAAACTAATGACGTAATCATTGCATCGTATTGCATCGATGAGAAAATCCCTCTTCTATTCTCTGACAAAGACTTTAAACCATTCGTAGATAAACTAAACCTAATCCCCGCACTGGCGTGAACCAGAAAATACATCTCGTCACTTCGTTACCAAGCATTGCAATTTAATTGCAAATTACACAGGATCACTCGTGAAAAGTGGGGGTACACGCAAACTCAACGTTAGCCCATCGCGTTAAGTACAGCAGCTGCAAAATCTGATGGAGATTCGAGCATCATTAAATGGCCAGCGCCAGGCATCAAAGTAACTGATCTCGCTGCTTGCTCAATGTCTTTAGGCACATGCCATGAATCACGAGAGTTCTCGCCGGCTATCAAATGAAGTTCCAAACCATTCAATAGTTGCCCATTCAGTTTTTCAATATACCCGGAATTTTCCGCCGTTGCTTCAACCACCGCCCTGGCCTGGGCTTTCAGTGTTGCCGGTGGTTGATGATCAAGCCAGTCAGTTGCAATACGCACTGTTTCCGCATTGGCAATAACACCGGCATCGGAAATCCACGCAGCAACATCAGTACGATAACCATCAACGATTGTTTGTATTTCGGCGATTGGTTTTTTGGAAAGTTCGGCCGACCAAAATGCGTCAGCCGGTGTCATGTTTCCTTCTACCGAAACCAAGGCACGGACTCGATCAGGATAGCGAATCGCAATTAATGCAGCCACGGCTCCACCTACGGAATGCCCAACCAAATTTGCTTTTTGTATCGCGTTTTTATCCATAAACGCTACTATGTGATCAGCTTGATCGGCCAGCAACAAGTCGTCGAGTTGAGTAGACCGGAACTCGCCATAGCCTAGCAAGTCAGGTGCAAAAACGTTGTGCTGACCAAACGGTTCTAACAGAACCGAGTCTGACAATGAACCAAAAAGTCCGTGGCAAATTATGATGGGTGAAGTGTCGATTTTACTCATCCAATACTTCGATTTTCACATGACGAAAATCGATACCGTTATCAGGGGTATTGGTCTTTTTAGACGAACCAAAGGTTTTGCTATTGACATGAAAGGCCAGCATCCCGATGGTGCTGGTGTCACTCCCATCATCGACAACGCTGTATTCACTTAGCACGGCACCGTCGTGACTTAGCGAGCCCGATATTTCAATCCCGGAACCCGTATTTTTTAATGCAATGGTACCGGTGTAGGTTTGCTCCGCCTCAAACTGATACGGCTCACCACCGTCACCCAGGCTTTTATAGCCCTTTGTTGTGCCCAGCAACCGACCTTGTGTATCCGCTTTGTGCTTACGGATATTAATATTGGCATCAGCTGGGTTTTGTAACTGCACGTCAAAGTCAATCATATACCCAGGCAGCCCATCATAAGTGGTGTTGGGTTGTTTGGACGACGCCGACAAATCACCTTCTAGCTCTGCGCGCCCCAGTTTGTCGTACAGTCCCACACGAAAAGCCGAATCCCGATCACTGCCAACAGACACCGGTGTGACAAATTCAAACGTGGCTTTAATGGATTGCCCTGCAGAGAGTGTTTGCGCGTCAAATGTGGTTCTGATACCCCGACCAGATCCTCCCGATACCAACCCTAAAGCACCCTCGGCAACTTCAATTGCACTGCTGTTGGTTGTTGTCCACCAGTTAGTATCCATGGGATCGTCGCCATTGTCACGCCCGCCATCAGCGAATCGATCATCCACTAAAACACCAGCCTTTGCAGCTTGAACAACCATAGCAGCAGTTTTTGATTCTGCAGCTTTGGCTTTCATGTCTGCGGTGGCTTCAGGGGCGGCATTATGCGTAGCCTCGAGCTTATAAAAGATAACCTTATCAAAGTCGGTATCAGGCTCTGGGCTTGTATTGTTACCCGCATACGCACCCGCCTTAAAAAACATAAATTCGTTTTCTACGTTGAAGCCACTGTCTCGCATGTCAAAGGGTTCAGCTTCCACCACACTGCCATCATCACGAATAATTTTTAAATGCAACATGGGCACAACGACGTCACCCTCTTGCTTTCCTTTAACGGCAATTTCATAGCCGAACACTTCGTCAAGTGCGATACCATCGTCAGGGTTTGCAGCACGATCCCCACGGCTACCAATAACTTCTACCCATTGCTCTTTGCCTATTTCAGGGTCATGGGCGAAATAGATTGAACCAAATTTGTTTTTGGGCAGCTTGCGATAGTAGAGCCGAATGGGCTCATCATTTTTTGCATGTATCTGACCAATAATAACTCGACCCACTTGGTAAGCTTTGCCTTGTCTGGTGACCTGATTAACGGCAAGCGTTGCTTTCATAACACCGTCAACACCGCCCGAGGCCGCTTGGGCCGACAGAGGGGCAGAAGAAAACACCCAGTTATTCTTGTTCGGGTATCCGCCATCTAGGCGCGTTTCTATGTTGTAGTCACCACGCCTCAACATGCCGCGCAATTCAGTTCGGGTGTACTTCGTGTTTTCTGACGTTTTGGCACCTGCCGGTGTTACACGAAACACCATCCCACCCGTTGCGGGGTCAGTGTAAAAATAGCGCGGGTCTGTCCAGCCTTCGGCCAGTTCGTTCTCATACACACTGTCTGATTTTCCATCACCATCGTCATCTGCAGGCGTTGTGATATACCAACCCAGAAGATCAAAGTTTTTACCCGGTGGCTGATCAGTGTGCAGGCCAAACAATCCTTTGCCTTTACGTTCGGTTAGCAGCGGTTTTTCTGGTGCTTCTACCGGCACCCCACACCCGGTTGCTACCAGCTCGACCAAACTGTTCCAATCGTTGCTCTCGTTGCCATTGGCCGTTACTTTTATGTATTGCGCAGTAGTCTGCTCAAAATCATAGCGCTCCAGCTCTAATGAAGTGCCCCCTGATTGGCGAGTAGGAACAACCGTTGTATAAGTCTCGTTGTTTGTTGAGGTATCTATACTGAATTCAGACTTGCGACTATCACCTTTATGCCAGGCGATGCTGACAGACTTCAAGGTCTGCTGTGCACCAAGGTCCAATACCACCGACTTCGGTGTGCCTTGTGATTCGCTTGACCATCGAGAGTCAGGATCGAAGTCACCGTCTATTAAGTTTTCGGGGCCATGCGTTTCCTCAAATAGCCCATCATCGGATGCAGAAATAATGGTGAGTGGTGCGTCAGCATCACAAGCGGTATTGGCAGAAGCATGGCTGGCAAAGAAAAATATCCCCACCATGGCTGTGATGCTAGTAAATTTCATTGGGTTCTCCCGACCTGTTAATTGGCAAGCAGTGGCTCGCTGATAACAATTAGTTTTAAACATCGACAACGCATTAGCAAGTTGTTTTAGCAGGCACATGCAGCGCCTGCCACTTTTAATCAATTGATATACATTGGATGCGTATGGCACTTTCGATGGCACACCATTGTGTGCCGTCGATCGCACAGACCTGCCATATCGGACTGATCATTCATTACCAGAAGCGCTAACCCACTATCTTTAGCTCAAAAAACTGTGCGATACTTTTATCAAGCATATTACTTCCTTCAATTCACAAATCACTGTGGATTTAAACAATGGGCATCACACCCAAAATTAGTCGTAACATTAAAGTTACCGCTGCATTTTTGCTGGTTTTTTTGTCAGTTGTTGGAGCTGTACGTGCAGCCGACACTGACATCAACGCAGCCATTGAAGATCGCCGTGCCAACCTGAAAGGAATTTCAAAACAGATAAGAGTGCTGTCTGGCATGGCTAAAGGCGAAGTTGACTACGACGCTGCCAAAGCAACAGCCGCGGCAACCATCATCAACGAGAATGCAGCAAACCTAACTGCCGCAGCACTTTGGCCAACAGGCTCTGATCGCTTGGCAACCGAGCATGACGGCAACCGTGCAAAAGCAGCCATTTGGGACGACGTCGATGCATTCCTGGCCGGTTTTGCTGAACTTGAAACTGCATCAGCAACACTAGCAGCCGAAGCTGGCAATGGTTTAGATGCGTTAAAGGCTTCCATTGGGCCTGCAGGTAAAACCTGTAAAGCCTGTCATCAAGACTACCGAGGCCCTAAACCATAACGGCTTCATGACTGGTAAATCACAGAACCCGTCACAGCAAACAATCACGATATGGGATCCATGGATTAGAATTTTTCACTGGTCGCTTGCGGCCAGTGTAATTTTTATGCTGATCACTGGCTGGTTTGGCCTGGAGCGAAGCCAGCTGTTTCGCTGTTTTCACGATGACATTGGGCAAGTCATTGCGGCTTTAATCACTTTTAGGCTGCTGTGGGGTTTGATCGGTTCAAGCAACGCCCGCCTACTTGCTTTATGCCAAAACCCGCTTTCAGCTGTAACCCACATTAAAGACCTGCTTTTCAAGCGAACAGCCAAACAAGAACGCGGGCACAATGCAGCCGGTTCGTGGGCTGTTTTGGCCATGCTTGGTATGCTGGGTTTTCAAGCGGCTTCTGGCTATCTTATATCTGACACCGATAATGGCGATGTCACCGGGCCATTGTTCTATAGCTACTCTGTAGAATCTGAGCTTCCGTCTTTTATCAATGGCTTTACCCGCGGCGAACTCACAGAGCAGTTACTCGAACTTCACTACCTGAATGCTGACCTCATCACGACACTGGTTATCGTGCACATTGTCATGATTTTTCTTTATTGGTTAATCGCAAAACAGAACCTTGTTCGACCCATGATCACCGGCAAAATGAATTGGAAAAGCTCCGTTGCAGCACCAAAACTTGACATTGCATCAACGTCCAGAGGTTTTCTGTTGGCCATTGTTGTGGTTTTAGTATTCGGCTGGATGGGTGACTGGCACAAAGGCAAGTTTTTTGAAGGCGCATTAACCATGTGCGTAGCGGCCGAATCTGAATTTGATTTCTAGTTTCTAGTTTCTGGTTTCTGGTTTCTGGTTTCTGGTTATTAATGCGAGACTGAGCACCTATTTAAAGCAAATTTTACCGGCAGGTCAATTAATGCACCGCCAATGGTATTTCTACCGAGATTTGTTCAGTACAAGCTGGCTATGCTAGACACTAAATTGTTCTTTGGACAAGGTGTCTTATGAATTTAACCAACGCTTCATTGTTGCTTTTATTGTCGTGCTCATTAACTGCTTGTTCAAAAACAGGCACTACGCAAACCGAGCCCGAATCAAGCACCGATTTAAACACGGCAAATCAGTCTGAAAATGTAAACCAGGCTAACGAACCAGCAGACACTGATACGTCTACACAAGATTCGCAAAACGTTGAGTCTAACGAGGCGATCAACGATGTTGCCCTTAACGACGAGGACAATGAATCGGTTGCCACCAGTGAAGCTGACGTGCAAATCGACACTGTCGATGATTCTGCAAGCACTGACAACACCGACATCAACAGGCCAGACGAACCCATCGGTTTAAAGGGCGTGGTGTATACCGATACTGAAATTGAACTATTCTGGGATCGCAGCAGTGACACTAGCATTATTGAATACACGGTTAAACGAGACAGACAAGCACTGACAACCGTTGATGCGCTCAGCTACTACGATAATACTGTGGTACCCGGCACTACCTATGAATACACGCTTCAATCAGTCAATTCAAACGGCGTGCACAGTGAACCCGTAAGTCTGTTTTTAACCACACCTGTTAAAACACCCACCATCAATGCAACAAATGCTGTGTCGCTGCTACAGCAAGTAGCAACTGTAACCAATGGCAGACAATTCGCCAGAGAGCTTATTGATATTTACACCCTAGATGAGAGTAGCTTGACTGATGTTGGCTTTGTGAAAATCTCAACCGACTATGATGGGTCACTTACGCGCACCTTCAGTTGTGATCAAGCGGGCCAGTTTATACTCAACGACAACCAGAGTAGCTTGCCTAGCTATAGCGGTGAATATCAAGACTGCCAATCTTCTTTATTCAGGAATGAATCGCTCGATGGCAACTTTGAAATTAGGCGTGAGCTAAGCAAGTTTGTGTACAACCCAGGCGTCTCTTCCCACGTCAGAATAACGGAGCTGGTAACTACAGCCACAGACAACAGACGCCGAACATTCGATGGGGTTTTCTCCCTGTTTAATGGTGACCTAGCTCGGTGGACATACGGCGGAGCAGAAGTCGTGAGAGACAATGAAGGAATGCCAGAACTTGATGAAAGCGGTGCATGGATAACCAAACACATCCCCGTTACCTATGTTGCGCAAGCATTCGAGGGAGAAACACGGGTAACAGTTCAAGCACTTAAGCGAACTCGCGGGGCATTCCGCAACACGGAAAACAGCCAATACAGCGGCGAATGGATGAACGAGCTGTCTGCAGAATTGACGCTACGATCGCCCGGCACAGGCAATAAATTAATTAGCGTTACTACACCAGAGCCCCTTCTCAGTAATACACAGGGTGAGTGTTACGAACAAGGGCAACTAAAACTCACCGCAGCAGATGGCAGTGAACTATTGCTGAATGCCAATAACGGCAATCCTAAAACGGCAACCGTACGTGTAACTGCGGACGGCGTTATAACAGAAGAGACCGTTGATTGGACAAGCTCGCTGCTAATGTTTCATGCAACACCGGATGATGTTTTTGGATTTGATGGAATCCCTTTAGACGAGTTACCAGACCCTGAAGACTGCGCCAACAGTTAGGTGCTCTTTGCTAGTACATTCAAGATACTTACTCATCACCTTAATGGACTATACAAATACTATACTTAGTGATAGGAAAACTCTTTAATTATATAAGGCGGCATAACATTAATGTAGTATCTTTTCACTTTGTTGAAAAGGACCTACCAATATGCACGCCTGCTACTCTCTTCTACAGCGCAAAGTCTTCTTTTTTTTTCTTGTTGGCGCACTAACCTGTTTCAGCTTTTTATTCAGCGTTAAAGCAAACGCCATTCAATTCACTGTCGACTCCACTGGCGATGCAACTGACGCAAATCCAGGCGATGGTCTGTGTGCTACCACATCAGGGCAATGTAGCTTAAGAGCTGCAGTACAGGAAACCAATGCATTATCAGGAGAAGACAGCATCATCCTGCCGGAAGGTTTGTACCCTATTACTATCGGGACAACGGAAGATGACGTTGCTCGACTGGGAGACCTGGATATATTAGATGA
>CALHOI010000093.1 GCA_938035525.1 uncultured Granulosicoccaceae bacterium | reverse complement strand
TACAATATTTCGGCCAATGCCGACGACGATATTCAAGCCATCAGCGATGATCAATTTGCATCCTGTCAATTGTTTTACCTTTGCAATCCTGGTAACCCGACAGGCAGTGTTTTAAGCCCTGAATCATTAAGCTACTTAATTGCCAAAGCACAGGAACACAATTTTTATATTGTCAGTGACGAATGCTACAGCGAAATATACCGCGAAAGCGCCGGCGCACCGACAGGCCTATTAGCAGCTGCAAACGCCATGGGTAACTCCAGCTACAAACACTGTCTGGTTTTTCATAGCTTATCCAAGCGATCAAATCTTCCCGGACTGCGCTCAGGGTTTATTGCCGGTGACCCACAGATTATCGAGCAGTTTTTACTGTACCGCACCTACCACGGTTGCTCCATGTCGCCACCGGTTCAACATGCCAGCGCCGTAGCATGGCAAGACGAAGCGCATGTGAAATCCAATCGGCAGGCCTACGATAAAAAATACGATACCGTTCTTGGCATGTTGGATCCTGTGTTGCCGGTAAGCAAGCCAGATGCGGGATTCTATTTGTGGCTTAACCTACCCATGGACGACAAGCACTTCACGCAAGCCCTACTGCGTGATCAAAACGTGGCCGTTGTGCCGGGCAGTTATCTGGGGCGCGAAGTCAATGGTGTTAACCCCGGTGACAACCATGTTCGGCTGGCACTGGTTGCCAAGATCGATGAATGTGTTGAAGCCACTCAACGCATTATTGATGTCATTCAGAAGGCATAAGCCAGACACCCAGACTTTATACATAGCCAGGCGCTAACATCAGCAGAATCACACACCAATGAGCGTTGTGTGAAACAAGCGCTCGGAATACAATACCGGTATCAACAACTATTAATCTTAAATTGGAGAACGAGTGCATGAGCGACTTAGAAGCCACCATCAATCAGGCATGGGACGAGCGCGACAGCATTTCACCTGGAAGCGCCAGCGACGATGTCAAACAAGCGGTGGACTCAGCCATTGCCATGCTGGACAGCGGCAAAGCTCGTGTGGCTGAACCCAAAGGTGTGGGCCAGTGGCAAGTTAACGAGTGGCTTAAAAAGGCTGTTTTGCTCTCGTTTCGCTTACGCGATAACGAAGTTATGCCTGCTGGCGGCTTCACCAACTTTTTTGACAAAGTACCTTCCAAATTTGCTGACATGTCTGCAAATGAGTTTCAGGCCTCTGGTGTGCGCGTTGTGCCTCCCGCTGTTGCCCGACGTGGCAGCTTTGTTGCCGCAAACACCGTCCTTATGCCCTCCTACGTCAACATCGGTGCTTATGTAGACTCGGGCACCATGGTGGACACCTGGGCAACCGTTGGGTCTTGCGCTCAAATTGGCAAGAACGTTCACCTGTCAGGTGGCGTAGGTATTGGTGGCGTACTCGAACCATTGCAAGCCTCGCCAACCATCATAGAAGACGATTGTTTTATTGGCGCACGTTCAGAAATTGTTGAAGGTGTGATTGTTGAAAAAGGTGCGGTGATTTCCATGGGCGTGTACATCGGCCAAAGCACCCGCATTTATGATCGCGAAAAAGACGAAGTCAGCTACGGTCGCGTTCCCGAAGGTTCTGTGGTTGTATCAGGCAACTTGCCTTCTGATAATGGTAAGTACAGCCTGTACTGCGCTGTTATTGTAAAACGTGTTGACGAAAAAACCCGCAGCAAAGTGGGCATCAACGAGCTGCTAAGAGTGATGGACTAATGACGACAAGGGTATACGGCATCCCCAATTGCGACACCGTGAAAAAAACCCGCCGTTGGTTTGATGACAACGGCCTGGAGTACGAATTTCACGACTACAAAAAACTCGGTATCAGTGTCGACACTTTGGAAAAGTGGTGCGAAGAGTTTGGCTTTGAAGCACTGATCAATAAGCGCGGTACCACTTGGCGCAGGCTCGACGAAACCGACAAAGAATCGCTGAATCAGAAAAAAGCGATTGCGCTTATGCAGGCCAATACCAGTTTGATAAAACGGCCCATTACCGAACATGGTTCTACGCGGTTAATTGGCTTTGATGAAACACAGTATGCGGAAGTTTTTGAGCATTGATCTTTCAACTATAATCAACGTCAATAATAGATATCAAGCTCGCTTCACAAAACCATTGAGTATCAGCCATCGAAGGCCATGTAAACCAAAAAGTGAGATTCGAGTCGGCAACTCGGTTGGTCAAAACGGCCATAATCCACACCATTACAAACAAATGCAGGAGTGAGCAACATGGGAATGATCAAAACAGCTGAAACGGCCGCTGTAGCACTAGCAACCACTTTGATATTAGCTGGCTGCTCGTCTTCATCATCAGACAACGATCGGGCAGCTATTACGCAGTTTGGTACATTCACGCTTGACGAATTTACTCAAACACCTACTAATAATGGTTCCACCATCGCTATTGCGGGCTTTTTTGATTTGCCGGGGGACATTTCCCCGTTTTTTTCCAACATCGCACACCCAACTTCAGACAGATGCATTATCGATGGCCAACAGCCCAGCGAGCTCGACGAAGCCGTCGCAATATTTAACGATAGAGTGACCATAAGCGCTGGTGAGTCACTGGTATTAACGTCACCATTGGGCACTTTCGCCACCTTGAATAGAGCTATGGACGGGGACTCTATTTTCTATCTCGCAAACGACGGGCTTGACAATATCCCAGCGGAACTGACGCTTGATATTCCCGGCGATGCGTTCCCAGCGTTCTCCAATTTAGCTATCCCGGAATTGGCAGATATCACCGATCTAAGCGTTACTGAAAGCGTACTTACCGATACAAGTTCTTTTACTTGGACGCCTACTGGTTCAAGCGATACCATATTGGTGATGGATTTGGATTACGAATCAGCTGTTATCTCATGTGAAATCGTGGATGACGGCAGTTTTACATTGCCGGCAGAAATCGTGGCTCAAACAGGCCCTTTATCAGAAGGCTTTGTGTCGTTCTCATATGTTGTATCGCAAAATCTGGTGCAATCAGGCAATGCACTGATGGCAGTCACCCGTGAAAAAGCAGTTATTGTTCAGTAGCACGGGCTTTACGGCCTCGCCCGATCATTGCAAGTACCGGCATGCGGTTTACTGGATAGTAAAAACAGACTCAAATGAAAAAGCCTGCTGACTATGAAGAAATATATCCACGGCCGCTGTCGGGAGAAAAACTGACCCAGTTACCACCGGCTTTATTACCATCTCGCCTACCGCTGATGGGTACCGACGTTACACTGGAACCCTTGAGTGCCTCGAAACATGCCAGTGAGCTTTATGAGGCGTCTCATGGTTCAGATGAAGGTTTGCGAATTTGGGATTACCTCAACTATGGCCCATGGCCAGACGCAGAAGCCTATGCAGCGTTTTTACGAGAACAGTCAGCCAGCAAAGATCCTATTTTTTACGCTATTCGGTCGAATAAAACCGGAAAGGTGTGCGGGCAAGCAAGCTTTCTGGATAACCAGGCACAGCATGGTGTTACTGAAATCGGTCACATCTGGTTTGGACCTACATTGCAACGCACCAGAGGCGCAACTGAAGCCTTATTCTTGATGCTTAAGTACGCAATGGATGAGCTTGGCTATCGTCGTATGCAGTGGCGTTGTAACGCGTTAAACGATAAATCTCGCTGTGCTGCTCGGCGCTTAGGGTTCAGATTTGAAGGTATTTTCTACAACAATCTTATATTCAAAGGTAAGAATCGCGATACCGCATGGTATTCAATACTCGATGATGAATGGCCTGAAGTACGGCAGAAAATCGAAACCTGGTTAAGTGAATCCAATTTCGATAATAACGGAACACCAATGTCTTCATTGACTGAAATGATGCAACAAAGAAAGGTCTCTACTCGCAGAGTTGAAGAGTAAGCCTTGCCTCACCTGCTTACCACAGGCTGCGAGGCCGTTGCGCTATGTAACGGCACTGGTTAAAGCCTCAACACGAACCGCCTCACCCCAAAGTGATGACATCACATCACTGGCCATCTTTGGTTCGCCAGTAGAGTAAAAACGAATGGCCCCCTGCTGATCGCAAACAGAACCAACATGGTTCACTTGTTTGTCTTTGGGCACGGGGGGTTGCGACTCGCGGTTTAACTGCAACTCGTTTAGTCGTCGACTCAGCTGACGGGCTACAGCTGCACCAGGCTCTATAACCGTGACATCACTACCGGCAATATCCTGAATGACTTCACGCACAAACGGATAATGCGTACACCCGAGCACGATGGTGTCGGCTTTTGCATCAACTAATGGTTGCACAAAGCCTTCAAGTAATTCGCGGGTGTCCTTACTGGTGAGTGACGAGTTCTCAATGCACTCAACCAAACCCGGACAGGGCTGCAATAAAATCTCGACATTCTGTCCGTACAGGTCGCACAGCTTTTGTACCCCAACACTTTGCAAAGTACGGCTGGTTGCCAATACACCCACGACACCCGAGCGCGTGACACTGCTGGCAGGTTTTATGGCGGGCTCAATGCCAACGATGGGTATATCAAACTCTGCTCTTAGCTTTTCAATAGCCAGCACAGAAGCGGTATTGCAAGCCATAACAAGCGCTTTAACAGGTTGTGCATACAGGAAGGAGCCAATGACCCGACAGCGGTCAATAATAAAGTCTGGTGTGCGCTCGCCGTAGGGCGCGTGCCCCGAATCGGCAACGTAAACCAGATTTTCGAGCGGCAGTTGATCTTTGATGGCGCGCAGCACGGTTAAACCGCCGACGCCAGAATCGAACACGCCTATTGATGAGCTGACCTTTGCATCACAATCGGGCCACTGCATATTAGAACGATGGGTCTTGGCTTCGTTAAACAGTGTACAACACTGTTTTCATGACTGAAACGCATAACAGGTGTGACAGGTCTTACCGGTACGGGTGACTTGCGCGTTAGTCTATGTTCAACTTCTCGTGAATATCGGTCTCTGCCCCACCACCGGTGGTCAAGTTACCCGACACCACATGTATAGCACCACCAACAATCGCAGCACCGCCACTGTGGCGCCCGGTATTCATGGGTTTGAGTTGACGCCACGTGTTGGTATTGACGTTATAGGCATTAACCGATTTAAGCGTGGTGAGACCTTGAGAGATTTCTCCCCCCATTAATATAACTTCCTGCCCCTGACTGACCGTCATGGCACCGGCGCGACCGGTTGGTATAGCAGCACCCGATGACCACTTACCCGTGCCGAAATCGTACACATCAACCGTGGTGACCAGATTTTGAAACGTATTGGGGAATATGGTTCTTCTACCACCTGCCGCCACCAACTTGTTACCGACCATTGCCGCGGAAAAGTGATCACGCTTGGAAGGCGCGTCGGGCAACGTTTTCCAGGCATTAGTGGCCGGATTGTATTCGTCAAACCAATCAACCATGCCACCGGCGTGTCCGTTGGTTGACCCACCCACTATATAAATTTTGTTGTTATGCACCACAACGCCTGCCGAGCCACGTCGCCGATTAACCGGCATGGTTGCACCTTCAGTCCACTGCTTGGTGGCTGGGTTAAAAATTTGAATTTTGGGTATCACAGATTCGCTGGGGTAACAACAGTCCAGTGCACCAACGACGTATATTTTATTGTCGTATACCACCGGCTGAAAGTGACTCATTTCAATGCCGGGCGTGCCTAAATTCTCCCACCGATTGGTTGCCGGGTCGTAGCGATTAACCTGACGCATACCGCGTCCACCCAGCATGTACAGTTTGTTATTGAAAGCAATCGCTGCAGCCTCGTGTCGCGGTTGCACCGCACTCCCGTTTGCTGTGGTGATTGTCTGCCAACTGTTATTTGCATTCACGTTGTTGCCCGTTCCGCCAACCACTGGCGCTGCATTAACGTCAACACTTAACGAGTCACTGCTGACAAATTCGCCATCGCTAACTTCGTACTGCAACTGATAACCACCCTCTGCGCTAAACGTTGCCGACGTATTCACTGCACTGGTTTCACCAAAAGTAACCGCACCCGGTCCAGACAGCTTGGTCCAATTACCACTGAGCGTACCGTTTGGCAAACCGTCATCCACAACCTGTGCTGACAAGTTTACTACTTCGTTGATTTGAATTTCTTCATCAAAACCAACATCAACCGAAGGGGCTTGATTAACAACCGCGCTGGTGACCGTAACCTGCATGGTGTCCGAACCAACATAAGCACCGTTTGATGCGCTGACTTGCAGCACATAGGTACCCACTTGATCAAAGCTTGCCGAACTGCTAACCGAAGTCGGGTTAGCAAATACCACATTGCCCGGCCCTGACATTTTTAGCCATTGGGTTTCTGGAATGTCCATGGGTTGACCTGGGTAGGTGACACTGGCGGTTAAAGTCAGGATATCGCCAAGCAGTATTTGCGCATCGGCTGGAGCACGAACGATGGGCGTTGGATCGGTCGGCGGTGTCACACCTTCGGTTACCGAGCCTTCTGTGCCCGAACCCTCGGTTGTACCACCTTCTGTCGTTGCACCTTCTGTCGTTGCACCGTCAGTTGTTAAACCGGCTGTTACAGACCCTTCAGTGTCACTGCTGTTCGTTGTATCGCCATCGGTTGAACCGCCAACTGTCGCCACACCTGCCGTTGACGTATCGTTACCGTTATTGGATGAGCCTGTGCCGCCATTGCAGGCAGCTAAAACAACCAACAATCCAACTGCGAGGGAAAATAGCGGGAGCCGCCTGGTTACGGAGTCTTTGATTTTATGTTGCATGGCCAACCATCTATTGTTGCAACCAATACTATCGGCCGAAATTCGCAACCCTATTAGCAGCGCCGTAGCACTAAATGTGTAAAAAGCTGCCAACTTGCATATGTATGTGAACCAAAGCACACTTTTTTGTGGTCAAGGCATATATTTACTGTAACAACATTAATGCAAACTCGATCACGTAAATTATCTGTGCAAGTTACGGCGCAAAAGCGTGTTTCACACCCAGCTGCGACAAGCCTATAAGCGGTTGAGCCAATGCCTGCTGCTCGGTAAACCATTCACACAAATCAGTGGTGCCGTCTTGCTCAAACTGCAGCTCGCCACTGACATAAATCGCTTTATACAGAATACGAATGCTGTGAAACAGCGTGCCGTTGACTTCGTCACTGAGTGAGTCAACCGCAACCAAAGAACCTGCTTTAACCATTAACCCGGTTTCCTCGGCAAACTCTCTGACCATACCCACTTCCGGAGACTCGCCAAAGTCAAGGCCACCACCGGGTAATGTCCAGTGGCCGGCAGACTTCATGACCCGTTGCGATAACCTGCACAGTAATATTTTTTCGTCCTTAACCAGTAAACCGTAAGCAGAGACGCGCGATACTTTTTTAGTCATAAAGGTTAACTTTTTAAGGTGAAGTGAGTGAGTCTGGTTATAAAACCAAACGGGTGCGCTTATTGACTGTAGCCAACAAAGCTCAACACATGAGATTGCAATATTGCCACGCGAGCTTCAATGCGCTGTTGATTGCAGCAAGCAGCCAACTTGGGTTCTATCAGTTCAATGGTTGGCTGATAGATAAGCACATTGTCGCCTGTGGCGTTTGTATGCGTTGCTTGTTTTTGTTCTTGGTGCAAATCAGATAACTGGACATCTTTA
>CALHOI010000092.1 GCA_938035525.1 uncultured Granulosicoccaceae bacterium | reverse complement strand
AGGCAGGCACGACTGGTAATTCCAACCGGCAGCGCCAGCAGCATCCCAGGCGTTAATGTCGCAAGCGTGCCCGCGAACAAACACCATCCCGTTTATTGATGATGAACCACCAAGCACCTTGCCACGCGGGCAATCCATGCGGCGATTATCCAGGTGGGGCTCGGGCTCAGATTCAAACCCCCAATTAAACTGAGCCATGTTCATCGGGTATGACAAGGCTGTTGGCATTTGAATTAAGATATTACGATCAGAGCCGCCCGCCTCTAGTAAAGCAACACGCACATCAGGGTTTTCAGTTAGCCTGGCAGCCAGCACACACCCGGCTGAACCTGCACCAACAATGACGTAATCAAACTGGGATTCGGTGTTTTTCATAAATTAAAAATCGGTTGCAACCCCGCCTTCATTTTTGCGCTTGCTGATAAAGGCATCAAGTTCCTCACGAAGCGCAACATCGAAAACAGGTTGTTGATAAGTGCTTAAACGTTGTTTCCAAACCCGGTTGGCTTTTTGATAAGCCGTTGGCTCACCGCCGTCTACCCAGGATTCGTAATTACGCCAGTCACTTAACACGGGTGAATAAAACGCATCTTTGTAGCGATCTTGTGTGTGCTGTGTACCAAAAAAATGTCCACCGGGCCCAACCTCGGCGATAGCATCCAGGGCCAGTGCCTGATCTGAAAAGTCGAGTGGTGTTAAATAGGCCTCAACCATTTGCAACAAGTCAATATCGAGCATGGTTTTTTCAAAAGAACAACACAGCCCACCTTCCATCCAACCAGCACCATGCTTGAGTATGTTCATACCACTATCAATAGCACCCCATAAAGAGAAGACACTTTCGTAAGCAGCCTGTGCATCTACTGTATTGGCAGCGCACACGTTAGACGTTCGGTAAGGGACTTTGTAGCGTCGGGCCAACTGTCCACCAATTAACTGAGCTTTCATGTACTCGGGCGTACCAAAAGCCGGTGATCCAGACTTCATGTCTACATTAGAGGTGAAACCACCATACACCACAGGTGCCCCACTACGCACCATTTGACTAAACGCGATACCCGCCAGTGCTTCAGCGTTTTGCAGCACCAGTGCACCGGCAACGGTGATGGGTGCCATGGCACCCGCGAGTGTAAATGGCGTTATCACAACCACTTGGCCCATCGAAGACATTTCTATAATGCCTTGCATCATGGGTATGTCCAATTGCAACGGAGAATTGGTGTTGATAACGGTCCACAAAGAAGGCTCTTGCTTTAACTGTTCGCTGCTAACGCCACGTGCAATGCGTATCATTTCAATGGCGTCTTGATTTCGTTGCGCACCCAGCGAATAAATACAAAAGGCTTTGTCGGTCAGCGAGATCAGATCGTCTATGCAATCCAAATGACGAATCGAGGCATGAATATCGACAGGTTCGCATGGGTAACCACCATTCATGTGCAGCACATTGTGCATTTGCGATAAGCGCAAAAAGTTTTGGTAGTCTTCCCGGTTTCCGGTACGCCTGCCTTTGTCCATGCAAGACGCATTCGGTGCACTGGCCATCATACAAAAGGTGAGTTTGTCGTCTCCAATATGCACGTTATGGGCTGGGTTACGCGCATGCATCGTGAATGACGAAGGCGCTTGACTCATGTAAGCATTGATAAGCTCGCTGTCGAACTTCACCATGTTAGTGGCAGCATTAACTTCTGCGCCAGCGTCTTTCATGATACGCCGGGCATCTTCATGCAGCACACAAATACCCGTTTCCTGAAGCACCTTCAAGGAAGCAATGTGCAACGATTCTATTTCGTCTTCAGATGCATAGTTGGTGGGTGCTGTTTTATGTACTGGCTGAGCAAAAGGCCGTTGTGCGAACGTTGTATCTGAAGACGCTGCTCGTCTGCCACGTCGCTTTCGTACGCTCACAGCGATTGCCCGTGCAAAAACAAACACACTTGCTTGCTTACTTCCAACTTATTTATTTCCAACTTATTTAGTTCCGAAGATACGATCACCTGCATCACCAAGCCCCGGCACAATATAGCCATGATCATTTAAGTGTGAATCTACTGCGGCAGTCACTATGGGCACATCCGGGTGGGCTTTGTTAAAGGCTTCAATACCCTCAGGAGCCGATATAAGACACACAAAACGCATGTTCACAGCTCCACCATCTTTGAGTCTCTGCACAGCGGCGATCGCAGAATTTGCTGTGGCCAGCATAGGGTCGACCACAACAATGAGGCGCTCAGACATGCTATGCGGCACTTTGTAGTAGTACTCGACGGCCTGCAATGTGTCCGGGTCGCGGTACAAACCCACATGACCAACCCGAGCTGACGGAATAACATCGAGCATGCCATCCAGCAAGCCATTACCGGCACGCAGTATGGAAATAAACGCAAGCTTTTTGCCCTCCAGAACGGGCGCTTCCATGGCTTCAACAGGCGTTTCAATTGGCTTGGTTCTAAGCGGTAAATCACGACAAACCTCAAAGCACAATAGCCAGGAAATTTCACGCAGCAAGCTTCTAAAAGCGGTTACGGGTTGCTCTTTTTGTCGCATCAGCGTTAGTTTGTGCTGCACCAATGGATGTTCAACCAGTGTGACTTTCAGGCCTTTTTCATCAAGTTGTTTTTGAGTATGCATAATGTTCGTTTCTAAAAGCTTCTTTAGTCAATAAGCTTGTCAACCAAATTGCTAACAAGCCCAATCAATTGTCGTCAAACAACGCCGTATTTTTTACACAGCCAGTTTCTTATATCGAACGCGTTTAGGTTGCACAGCAGCATCACCTAATCGCTCGCGACGATCAGCCTCGTATTCGGCATAGTTGCCTTCAAAGAAGTTGATTTCTGACGGGTCCTCGTAGGCCAGTATGTGTGTGGCTACACGATCAAGAAACCAGCGATCGTGTGAGATAACGATTGCGGCGCCTGCAAAGTCAAGCAAGGCTTCTTCCAGTGCGCGTAAGGTTTCAACATCCAGGTCATTCGACGGTTCATCAAGCAGTAGCACATTAGCGCCCTGCTTTAGCGTCATGGCTAAATGCAATCGCCCTCGTTCACCACCAGATAAATCTTTTACTACTTTTTGCTGGTCGCTACCTTTAAAATTAAATCGCCCCACGTAGTTTCGCGATGGAATTTCGTAGTTACCTATTTGCAAAACATCCGACCCACCGGAGAGGACTTCAAAAACGGTTTTGTCGCCTTCAAGGTCGTCACGGCTTTGATCAACGTATGCCAACTGAACAGTCTCACCTTTACTTATGGTGCCCGTGTCGGGTTTCTCCTGACCCATGATCATACGAAACAGCGTTGACTTGCCTGCACCGTTTCCACCGATAACGCCCACTATGGCACCCTGCGGGATACTGAACGACAAGTCTTCGATGAGCATTCTATCGCCGTAAGACTTGGAGACGTTTTCAAAGTCGATCACTTTGTCACCCAATCGCGGCCCGGGGGGAATATAAATTTCGTTGGTCTCCGAACGCTTTTGAAATTCCTGAGTTTGCATTTCTTCGAATCGGGCCAGTCTTGCCTTGGATTTTGACTGTCGACCTTTGGCACCTTGACGCACCCATTCAAGTTCAGCTTTCATGGCTTTGGCATGGGCCGACTCTTGTTTGGATTCGGTTTCAAGCCGTTGCGCTTTGGCATCAAGCCAGCCAGAATAATTACCTTCGTGTGGAATGCCATAGCCACGATCAAGTTCGAGTATCCAACCGGCCACGTTGTCCAGAAAGTAACGATCGTGCGTGATGGCGACAACCGTGCCGGAAAAATCGTGAAGAAATTGCTCTAACCACGCAACTGAATCGGCATCGAGATGGTTTGTTGGTTCGTCCAGCAGCAACATATCGGGGCCGGACAGCAATAGCCGACACAAAGCCACACGCCGCTTTTCACCACCGGATAAGTGCTCTACTTTTGCATCCCAGTCTGGCAGGCGTAGCGCATCAGCGGCAATCTCCAATTGGTGTTCCAGATTGTGCGCATCGCTGGCTTGTAAAATTGCTTCAAGCTTGCCTTGCTCTGCGGCTAAGGCATCGAAGTCGGCATCAGGCTCGGCATACAGTTCGTAAATTTTCTCCAAACGCGCCTGCGCCGATTTAATTTCATCAACCGCTTCCTCAACCACTTCTCGAACTGTTTTATCAGGGTCAAGTTGAGGTTCCTGCGGCAAATAGCCTACGTTAATGCCCGGCATGGGTCGAGCCTCACCCTCTATTTCGGTATCAACACCCGCCATAATGCGCAATAGCGTGGACTTGCCCGCACCGTTGAGCCCGAGCACACCGATTTTTGCTCCAGGGAAAAACGACAACGAAATATCGCGAAGAATCTGGCGTTTAGGTGGGACGATTTTACCGACCCGGTTCATCGTGTATACGTATTGAGCCATCTTGATTGGTAACCTCTGCGGAACCGTTATTTTGCCTGCCGACATTGTATCCAAATTAGCCGCCCAAGCCGAAATTCCAACCTTGAATTCACCCGCTATTGCCCATTCTGCACTGCGAAGGAGCGATTTAGGCCGAATTGCCAGCCGATTGCCACGCACTTGCGCCATTTAGCAATGTTAGAGCGGCGAACTACCGCAAAGCGCACTAGACTAACTGGATATCGATAACGTTTAACAACACGGCCCGACACTATGTTTCATTCGTTTTTTCCCAGACCCAAGCAGCTCTTCCTGTCAGCATTTGCGTGGTTTCTGTTCGCCTTAGCCATTTGGCATATTGGTGCGAAAGATCTGGCTGACAGTTTCGCCCTCTTTGGCAAAGACTTGCCAGAATTAGCCGAGGGAGAAAGGCCACCTTTTCTTAATGCTGCAAAAAGCTGGGTGTATCAGTTCCTCGTTGCCAGTGTGATTTTGTTTGTATTACTCTGGGCAGTGATCGGTCGGCATCGATGGTTTAGATGGTCAGTAGTAGGCAGTGCCGTGATATTAGTGTTCACCTATTTCATGGTGCAAATCAGTGTCTGGCTGAACGACTGGTATGGCGCATTCTACGACACTATTCAACTGGCAGTAACTGCACCCAACGCGATCACTGCGCAGGACTGGTATGGTCAAATCGCCACCGTGTTATTCATTCTGATTCCCACCATACTGGCTCGTGTGCTCTTCTCCTTCTTCGTATCGCATTATATTTTTCGATGGCGAACTGCCATGAATGACTATTACATGGACAACTGGGAGAAGTTGCGCAAGGTTGAGGGTGCGTCTCAACGCGTGCAGGAAGACACCATGCGGTTTGCTGGCATTATGGAAAGTCTGGGTGCAGCCTTCGTTAGCTCCATCATGACCTTGCTGGCGTTCCTACCCCTATTGTGGACTCTATCGAGCAACATCACCGAACTCCCACTCATTGGACCGGTAAAAGGTTCTCTGGTCTTTGTTGCTTTGATCTCAGCAATCTTCGGTACCGTTTTACTGGCAGCTGTTGGATACAAACTGCCTGGTCTGGAATTTAAAAACCAAAAGGTTGAAGCAGCCTATCGAAAAGAATTGGTATATGGCGAAGACGATGCTGACCGAGCGCAACCCCCGTCTGTTCAGGATCTTTTTGGAGACGTGCGCAAAAACTATTTCAAGCTCTATTTTAATTACCTTTATTTCAATGTATTCCGCTTTGCCTACTTGCAAGGCGCAAACCTGGTGCCGCTCATCGCGCTTGGACCTACATTTATTGCTGGCGCTATCACCTTCGGTATTTATCAGCAAATTAACCAGGCCTTTAATCAGGTGGAGAACTCGTTCCAGTATCTGGTTAACTCCTGGACAACTATTGTCGAGTTAATGTCCATACACAAGCGACTCAAAGCATTCGAATCGGAAATTGAAGGCGAGGATTATGATGAATCTTTTGCATTGACTCCGTAAAGTGGTCATCCTAGCGCGTCACTTATGTGTCTCACTGATAAAAGTAACTCGCACTTTTATATAATAAATCAACCTCGCTCAACAAGGATTGTTGAGCGAAAGTTTTACAGCTTAACGAATCCTCTGCAGCCCATCTTTGTACAAAGCAATTTTATCGATATAGTGTTGCGTTCCAGCATCCATTTTATCCAGGACAGCATCATCTAGCTTTTTAACAATTTTAGCAGGCGATCCCAACACCAGCGAACCATCGGGTATTCCCATCCCCTCCTTCACCAACGCATTGGCACCAATCAAACAATGCTGCCCTATAACTGCGCCGTTAAGCACGACCGCATTCATACCGATCAAACTAAAGTCACCAACCGTACAGCCGTGCAGCATCGCTTTGTGCCCGACAGTCACGCGCTTGCCTATCTTGCAAGGCTGACCCGGGTCGACATGCACTACCGCACCATCTTGAATATTGGAACCATCACCGATCTCAATGGTGTCGTTATCGCCACGCAAAACCGCATTGAACCAAATGCTGACATCTTCACCTATGTGGATATCGCCAATGACCGCAGCACCTGGTGCGATGTAATAATTGGAGCTGATGGTGGGTTGTTTATCGCCTAATTTGTACATGCCTGATTCTGCCAAAACGAATGATGCGTCACACTATACCGCAGGCCCAATGTCGGCACCGATGTGATCAGCCTCGCAGTACTGGCCTCCACCATAGATCACACCAATGCAATTCCGTAATGGCGCTAAGGAAACGAGCTCAGCGCCCGATATAACAGGGGTATAGATGAGGATTGATCAGAATGAGTGCATCTCAAGCTATTGAGCAAGCAGAATCTGCAGAGCAGCCAAAAAAGCATCAGCGAAAGCTGGTAAATGCCGTATGGGAGCCGTTCCTGCAGTTTAAGCTACTTATGTACATGCTGGGCCTGACGGCTGTTGTTGCCGTACTTCTGGGTGCGTTTTTGTACGTAGCATTTGGCAACCTGATTGGCAGCATCTCAACATCTGCCGGCGGCACCAGCTACTACGAAGACGAAATCAACATGCAGCTCATTTATCTGTTTCGCTACTGCGGCGCGCTGTTTGTACTGTACGTTATATTACTGGCTGTTGTTTGCGTTGCTTACACACATCGCTTGGTTGGCCCGTTCAGACCTTTTACTCGGCACGTCGAAGAACTATCCAAAGGCAACTACTCCCATCGTGTAACACTACGCAAGGGGGACGTTAGAATGCTCAACGAGTACGCCGAAAAGCTCAATGAGCTGGCGGTGCATTTGGAAACGAAGGACAAATACAGCTAGTTATAAAACTAGCTGTCGAGAAAAAGCCCGTCAATCGGGCTTTTTTTATGCCAAAAATTCAGTTGCGAATGGCTTGATATGACGTGTAGTCTAGCGATGCACGAACACTGGTAGCATCTAATGAGCGTTAAAAAAATCGTGACCAACATCGCCGCTGATGATTTGTCAAAAGCCAGGCAAAGCATCACTATTTCTCAGGCTAAGAATTCAGATGCGCACGCCGTGCAATCTTGCGCAAGGTTAGCTTACGAGCACTATATTGAGCGTATGGGCAAAGAACCCGCCCCGATGCGAGTCAATTTTAGTGCCGCTGTTGCAAAAGGCACAATCACTGTTGCAAAAATCGAAGAGGAATTGGTTGGCTTTGCTATCCACTACCAACAAGGTGACAGCGAGCAATTAGAAAATATCGCTGTGCTGCCCGCTCACCAGGCAAAAAGCATTGGCAAGAATTTGCTGCATCACATTGAGCAGGAAAGCCTTAAAAATGGCAGAGATTGCATTGAGCTTTACACTAACGAACGAATGCACGAGAACATTGCCATGTACAAATACTTGGGTTATACAGAAACGCATCGTATGACTCAGGACGGATTTGCCCGGGTGTTTTTCAGAAAAAAGCTATTCTGAAATATAGCAAAAAATTCATAGGCAATAAACAGTACTCAAGCTGCTACCGCCTGATCAACACCACAGCTAAGTTAGTACTAAAGCGAAACTACCAAAGCCAGACTATTAAACCTAAACTGCTATTGATTTCCTAGCCATTCAATAACGCGTGCAGCGTTTTCATCCGGCGGAAACACAGGGTAAAATGTGTGGAGAATCTTTGCATTTTTAACAATCAAAGTAAGCCGTTTTATCAGCACATTGTCTTCCACCACATCGTCTTCCACTTCCATGGTTGGTAAGCGCATTGCCTTGGTCAATGCCAGTTCATTATCTGACAACAACGTAAACGGCAAGTGCAGCCGATCCGCTGCTTCTTTCTGGTATTCAGGGCTTTGAGTTGAGAGACCATAGAGCTGGTTTACACCCAATTGCGCGAGCTCATCAGCATGATCACGAAACGCACACGACTGTGGCGTGCAACCTCTGGCACCGGGCAGCATGTCCCAACCATCTGGCAATGGTACATCCGGCCGCCCCGTCATTGGATACGCGTAGATCACGCTTGTACCGCTTAACTGACTAAGCTCAACCTTTACGCCATCTGTGGCCATGAGGCTAATAGCTGGCAATTCCATACCAGTTAAATGAGCAGCCCCACCGTCATCCAATGGCTTGGGAATTGTGCTCCAGTCGACTTCTGTAAGTCTGTTCATAACGCTCCTGCATTGATAACTAATTGAGCTGCTTGCTTGTGTGCATACCCAAGAATAAATTCGAACTGTATCACACAGATTGTTGAGCAATTTGCCGCTAACTTAACAATAGCACTAGCCATACTGAATAGGAAAATTTTCCAGGAATACATTACCAGGAAAACCTAACGGGAAAAGGATATGCCAAATGGAGTTTTTTGAAAGTCAAAGCTCTGCCAAGCGTAATTCATCTATCGTTTTACTCATTGCATTGCTTGCATTCATACTCGGATTTTTAGTACTCAGCTGGGTAGTAGGATCTATCGCCAACATTATTGGTTTTTTCGTATCCGATGCCAATACCTTTGTTATAAAAGTAGCTCTGTCAGGGCTGTTAGCTTGCGTAATCATCGTGGGGAGCTTTCGTCGCTGGCAAGATGTTGCAGCCGGAGGGCATCAAATTGCACAACGTATAGGCGCTGAGCATATCATTCGTCAATCAGCCAGCCGTCAAGATAAAGCACTGCTAAACACGGTAGATGAAATGGCCATTGCCGCTGGTGCAACCACACCCGATTGCTATTGCATGCGCAACGAAACAGCGATAAACGCTTTTGTTGCAGGAAACAAAAAGAACACAGCGCTGGTGGTAACGCAAGGTGCTTTAGACAAATTAAGTGAAGCGGAATTAAGATCGGTTGTAGCACATGAATTCGGCCATATTACCAACAATGATCTAACCATCAACATGCGCTTACTGGTGGTGCTGGGCGGTTTGAATGCCCTGGATGAATCCGGTACCGCCTGTTATGAGTCAATTGGTAAGCTTGGCCGTAAAAGCCACGCAAATTCCGTAGATGAAAGCGTTATAGGTGGCATGCTTTTAGTTATTACCGGTACTATTTTGTGTGTGTTAGGTTCCGTATTCGTTTTCTGCGGTGACATATTAAAATCGGCTTACTCGCGCAGGCGCGAGCTCTTGGCCGATGCCAAGTCGGTTCAATTTACTCGAGATAGCTGGAGTTTGGCCAGCGCGCTAAACAAGATATCAGTCACCGACGCAAATCGTGGTTTGAACTCAAGGTACGCAGGAGAGATTGCTCACTTGTGTATTGACTCACCTAAAACCAATTTTCTGTTTCCTAAATTGTTGGCAACACACCCTGAAACCAGCAAAAGGATAAATATTATTGATCAACATTTCGATATCAAGCATCGCAACCGACAAAAGATAGCCAAACGAAAAGCGGCGCCGGCCAGCACTACAGCAAACGCACCTGCGTTTAAAGCCACTGTCACTCCAGATACAAGCCCGATTACCAATCATCGCCCTATTAGTGATTTTGCCAATGAACTGTCTATTGTTTTTTCGTTAATGATCGAAACCGCTGGTTACAACGAAGACAATAGCCGTAAAACGTATGAAAACTGCATCCAGTGTTATACAAAGCAGAAGCTTCCGATGCGAAGCGCAACCGAAGCAGGCATAACTGAAAAATTTGAAGCTGCGCTGGATACTCTATTACAGCAACCCGCGGCTCAACGTCAGGCCTTACTTGATCACGTTGGCGAGATGATGGAGCTGGATAATATTCGTACCAAGGACGAAAAAGAGATGTGGCAGTATATAAACTCGAGATTAAACCCGGCACAGAACACAGCTGATAAAGCGGCTTAACCAATAAATATCGCGTTAGTTGAACTGGTTTTGCTCCGCCAGATTACGCAGTATATCAATCACCCAAACAGGCTTTTCCAGCTTGTCCAATTCATTGGCATTAAAATATCGCGCGGCTTCAATTTCTTCGTTATCGGGCGTTGGCGTACCTTCTACTATGTCGCATGCAATGACCGAGGTTATGTATGCCACTTTATCGCCATTAGGACGGTGCACTTGGTACTCCGGCCCGCCGTATACACCCAGCAAAGCAGCAGGTTTAACTGTAATGCCCAGTTCTTCGTGCATTTCACGAACAACGGCCTCCGTCGGGCGCTCGTCCGGGTCTATGATACCGCCAGGTGTGGTCCATTCGGTAGCACCGACGTTTCTCACTAACAACAGTTCGCCATGGGCATTTTTAATAATGCCAGTGACCGATGGCAGGCTTATCAGTCGATTGCCGATAAGGGATCGCACATCGGCTAATTGTTTGGACATTGGCATGGTCAATTTTTCCGTTACTATCGAAACGCGCAATCCGGGTATTGCGCTTCTGAGCTAATAAACTTGCCACTTTGCAAATAACTGATTGCCTCTGCAATCACCTCTTCGTCTTCCATGATAAATGGATGCGATACGTCCACTTCCAGGTGGGCACACATACCTTTAAGTTTAGTGCTTTCTACGGATACCTTGCCATCATCCGGGTCTGGCAGATAGGTAGACAACACCCAATTAATGCTAAAAGTACCGGCAATAACCGCCACTTCACTTTTCGCTGGCCCAAGCTTCAATGGCACGCTAAATTCATCCGTACCCATTTGCAAACCGGCCGGACCATTTAAAAAAATGAAGCCGGGCACATCTTTCAATCCATCAACTGCTTCACTACCGTTATTAGGCGGACCAAGCATGACAGTTCTTCCAAACTGTTCTGCGCCGTTTTGATTAATATAATGACGAACCAGAATTCCACCCATTGAATGAGTGACGAAGTGAATTTTTTTTGCGTTCTGTGATGCGCACTGCGCAATACCCTTGTCAATAGCGGGGCCGGATAGTTCTTCGACAGGCTGTTTGCGCGACGGATAATCTATATTAGCCACAACATAACCCGCTTCAAGCAAGGCGCGCTGCATATCAGACATGGATGCTGAGGTTCGCGCCA
>CALHOI010000091.1 GCA_938035525.1 uncultured Granulosicoccaceae bacterium | reverse complement strand
CGCATTCACTCGCATTCAAATTCTGCTTTACACCATATTGTTGCTGGTAATCAGCATTTTCCCTTATTTGATCCGCATGAGCGGTTTGCTCTACCTGGCCGCCGCCCTGACTTTGGGAGCCATGTTCCTGTATCACGTGATCAAGATGTTCAATGAGAAAAATGAAAAGCAACCAATCAAAACATTTGTATTTTCAATCAATTATTTGATGTGGCTATTCGCGTTCATGTTGGTTGATCATTACGTTCCGCTGCTGAGCCGACTGTTCTCTTGATCTGACCTGTCCACCAGGCAGTCAGCTAAGCACAATCAGAGGCTCCTTAGTTCAAAGACGTGAAGCGAAGACTCTGCGCTATCTGCTGGCTAAATAACACCACGGTTTTCCACTTCCATCACTGATTGCAGCAAGCACCATTGGAAACGGGTGATTTTGCAGAGTGTTGGCATTTGTTATGCCTGAGTGATCTGCACGCCAGGCACTTGCCATCGGCTCGAAAGGCGGAAATGTGGCCGGATGTGCACTTTTTCGCAACAATAGGCAAAATCATACGATTCCGTAAAGTTTGGGCAAGCTCCTGAACAGATGTCGGGCCGATAATGTAACACTGGGGACGGCCAGGTTCTGCGATCAATAAACGATACGAACCTGGTGGAATCAACCATTTGCCAGAAATTTTGACCAGCAGGACCAGGAATAACTATGCACATTCTATTGGTAGAAGATGATGAATCCACCGCCGAGTATGCGGCGAATGGCTTGACGCAGGCAGGTCACGTCGTGGACGTTCTGGAAAACGGCAAAGAGGCGCTAATCCAATGCATGCAAACCCAATACGATGTGTTGGTAGTTGATCGCATGATGCCGGGCATGGATGGGCTGTCGCTGGTGAAAGCCATTCGGGCCTCCGGTGTGCAATCACCCGTGTTGTTTCTGACCGCGATGTCCGGTGTTGATGATCGCGTTGAGGGGCTCGAGGCTGGTGGTGATGATTACCTGACCAAACCATTTGCGTTTTCTGAATTGCTGGCACGCGTTAACGCATTGGGTCGTCGTCCAGTTGAATCAAAAGAACAAACCGCTATGCAAGTGGCGGACTTGAGTATCGATCTGTTAAAGCGCACAGTAAAAAGAGGCGATACCGATATTGAACTGCAACCCCGTGAATTCGTGTTGCTCGAAGTGTTGATGCGTAATGAGGGGCGAGTGGTCAGCCGCACCATGTTGTTAGAGCAAGTATGGGATTTTCACTTTGACCCCAAAACCAGTGTTGTCGAAACGCATATAAGTCGCTTGCGCAGTAAAATAGATAAGCCTTTTGATGTCAATCTGTTACACACCATTCGCAACATTGGCTACAGCTTGCACACACCAAGATAGTTGACGGCGGTTGATGCTGATCGCTGCCATCAGTCACAACAATAAATTCATATGCCATCTGCCAGCTTAAAATTACTTCGCAGTATGCCTTTTCGGTTGGCATTGGGATTTACGCTGTTGTATCTCCTGTGTTTTTCCGTGGGTGGGCTTCTGTACTACAACAGCGTTCAGGAAAACATCGCAACCAACATTGAAGTGTCGCTGTTAAAGCAGCAATCTGTGACCAGCCAGCTGTATGAAGCCCTGGGCCTGGAAGAGGTTATAAAGGTTATCGATGCACACAGCACCAGTCCGTTGCAATCGGGGTCGGCATATCACGTTTCTTTAGCGGGAGATAAAGTCGCCGGTAATATTGCCTCTGGTACAACAGATGTTGGATGGCGAGACATACCTGCCAGTGAGCTGGGTCTGGGCACTGACGAAACTTATCGCTTTTTAACAACAACTCTGGGAGACCATATTGTTTCATTGGGTCGCAGCACCCATCGACTCAATGAAATGCGTGAGCATTTTCTCAAGAATTTCCTGACCACCTTCCTGATCACCATGGCATTGGCCTTAATTGGTGGATCCATACTGGCCAGTCGTTCGCATTCACGGGTACGTTCAATTGTTAGCTCTATGGACAGAGTGGCAGCGGGTAATCTGGATGCGCGTTTGCCGGTAAGCCCGCGTGGTGATGATATTGATAACCTGTCAGTGAACATGAACGATGCGTTATCGTTGCTGCAACAACAAATCAGCTCTATGAAGCAAGTCAGTGCAAACATCGCACACGATTTAAAAACGCCACTTAATCGACTTTATATAAAGCTTGAAGAAGCATCTGCCAATGCACAGTCTGGCGAACCCGTTCAGCATGTTCTCGATGATGCCGTTGAAGAAGCTGCCATCATAAACGGCACGTTTGAGGCCTTACTGCGTATTGCACAAATAGAGGCGGGTGCGCGTAAGGCTAAGTTTACTGCCATGGATTTGCTACCCACATTAAACAACGCGATCGAAGTGTATGAGCCGGTGGCCGAAGAACAAAATCAAACTATTCGTTTAATTCTTGATTCCACGGTTGAAGAGAACGCAGGATTGCATTTGCTTGGGGATAAAGATTTATTGTTACAAATGATCGTCAACATCATTGAGAACGCCATAAGGTATTGCCCGGATGGTGCGCAGATTGTTGTATCCGCTGGCGTGGTCAATAGCGTGGTTTGGATGAGCATTTGTGATAACGGACCTGGTGTGCCTGAAAGCGAACGTGAAAAAGTGTTTGAACGTTTGTATCGACTTGAGGCCAGTCGTACCAGCAAGGGTTCTGGATTAGGATTAAGCTTGGTTAAAGCGGTGGCTGACTTGCACTGCGGTACGGTAACGCTGGGTGATAACAAACCTGGCTTGTGTGTCAAAGTGACATTCGATCTGGATTGCCCTGTCGATTTCTGATTTTTCAGGCACTGGTGTTTTCAGTGATGTGTTGCTCTAACACAGCCAGTCCATCATCAAGGCCTTCGCGTCCGTAACCTAGCCTAAAACGATCAGCTGGTGTCTTGCCAAGCGTAGATGAGTAAATGGTGCTGGGCAACAAAAGCACACCACTTTGCTCAACCAGTTTTTGGGTAAATTGTTCGACACCGTCCGTGCCTTTGTAGCGTGGAAAACCCATGCACGAACCATCGGGTATTTGCCACTCAAATAAATCGGGGTGTCGAGCAAAAAATGCGGACCACTTCGGTAAGTTTTTTTCAACTATCTGACAATTGCGTGTAAGGATGGCGTCTTTGTTTTTTAACGCTATATTGGCCAGTTGTTCGCTTGGGCCCGAATTGCAAATCGATAAGTAGTGTTTAAGCCGCTCCATTTTTAGCAGCACTTCTTTGTCTTTGCAGGCTATCCAGCCAACGCGCAACCCTGGTAGCCCCAGTGACTTTGACGTCACATTAAGCGAAAGACCCCGCTCGTACACGTCGGCGATAAACGGCAAGTGCTGACTGTGTTTGCCGCCCAGGCCGTGGAATATTTCGTCGTGCAATAGGTATATCCCGTGCTTGCGGCATAGTTCTACCAAAGCCATGTAGCGATCAAGCGGTAAAATAGCCCCAGTGGGGTTGTGCGGAAAATTTATCGTTATCAATTTTGTATTGGGTTTAACTGCGTGTGCAACCTGATCAATATCCAAGGACCAATTGTCGTTTTCATTTAACGGTACGCCGGTGGCTTCGCCTATGGCAACGGGCAAGGTTTCGTGCGATTGATAATTTGGTGTAACAACGATTGTGTGGCTGTGTTTGTCCAGCAAAACGGTGTTGGCTGCAAAGATGCCCTCGCTGGCACCGGCAAAACACAAGATGTCATCAAAGCTTTGATTGGCGTAGGTGTTAGCAATGGTATGGCGCAGCACCGGGTCACCAAACGTTTCGGTGTAACCCAGCCACATGGTTTCAAAAGCCGTTTTGTCTTCATCGCTTGCCATGGCCAGTAATTCGGGCAACGACATGCTCTGTGCGTCGGAAGCAGTGAGGTGGTACTTCGCACTAAACTCCCATTTGGAGAAATGCGTTTCCAGCTTGAAGTCGGGCAAGGTGTTCATGGTTGCAGATATCCACTTGCGTCAGGGTCGGTTAAACAAGCAAAAAAAAACCGCCAATCTGGCGGTCTTAATAGTGTAATGCTTTAGTTGTCGGCCTGCCAACATCTGTGTGTTGACCTCGCTGCCGCAATTGCCGGCAGCAATGGCTATCTGGGTTTTAAGCTGCCAGCATATGCGTTTTAAGCTTTTTCATTGCAGCTTTTTCTATTTGGCGAATACGCTCGGCCGAAACCTCAAACTCGTCTGCCAATTCGTGCAGTGTTGATTTTTCATCTGCCAACCAGCGGCGCTGCAAGATGGTTCGACTGCGATCGTCCAGTGTTTCCATACCATCGGCCAGGCCTTCCAGCGCTTGCGTGTCGGTGTCAAGCTTTTCGACAACGGTGGAAGGGTCTGTGTCTTCGGTGTGCAACACGTCGGCCGGCGACAATGAGCGTTCTTCATTGCTGCCAATAGGCGCATCGAATGCACTGTCGTGACCGTTCATGCGCGATTCCATTTCCATGACCACAGACGGTTCAACGCCTAAGTCTTTTGCGACCGCCTGCACCTCATCATGGCTTAACCAGTTGAGTTGCTTTTTGGCACTGCGCAATTTGAAAAACAACTTACGCTGTGATTTGGTGGTCGCCACTTTAACGATGCGCCAGTTGCGAATCACATACTCGTGGATTTCGGCACGAATCCAGTGCACAGCAAAAGAGATCAGGCGAACGTTTTTGTCCGGGTCAAATCGCTTTACCGCTTTCATCAGGCCAATGTTGCCTTCCTGAACAAGGTCGTTCAGCGGCAAGCCGTAGCCTTTGTATGTGCGAGCAATGTGCACCACGAAGCGCAGCTGTGACATGACCAGGGCACGCGCAGCTTCAATGTTCTCGTTGTCGCGAAGATCGCGCGCAAGTGCCTGTTCTTCTTCTGCACTCAACAGCGTGATGGAAGAAATCTTGGCCAGATAACCGTTAAGGTCGTCGGCTATTGCCGGCAAAGCCACAGTGGACTGGCTGGCCGTTGTACTGGTTGTAAGGGCGTTACTCATATTGGTATCTCCCGTAATGTCTCTGTAGCTAATTTTAGCACTCGCAGTAGTAGAGTGCTAATAATCGGCCAAGTTCCACAATTGTTGATCAGTTATTTTGCTCCAAAAACACCAAAGAAGCGAAAAATAACAATATAAATCAATAAGATACGGTTTCTAGATGCCAGTTCTACGATTTTGTAAGAAATGCTGTGTTGGGTGGTACAAAGTCACAATTGCGGCCAAAATGCCCAAAAACGTGGCTGCCAGCACCACAAGCAATAACTGTGACGCAGTAGGCATTATCAGCTCGAACGCACTGCTGTACAAGGACGATAAGCTGGCCGCAGGTTCACGCAGCCAATGCAGGGCAAAAAGCGCTATCGCGCAGGCTATGCAACCGCCCAAAAATCCGTACAGAGCGCCTGTGTACAAAACCGGCCGATTCAAAAAGGCTTTGTTCGCGCCCAGTAACCTGGAAACATCCAGCTCGGCCTGGCGACGCAACAGTTCCAGCCTAATGGTGTTACCAATAACCAGTAAGGCCGTCAGGGTCAGGAAGCCGGCCAGTAGCCAGCCTATTGAGCGGGCAAGGTTAAGCACGGCCTGCAAACGTTGCACCCAGCGCAAATCAAACTGCACTCGATCTACGCCTTCGGCCTGGGCAACTTCAGTCGCCAGTGCTTTGAGGTCGGTTTCGTTTAAGCGCGCGGTGTCCGGGTACAAAATGATAGAGCCGGGCAAAGGGTTTTCGCCCAGCACATCAATGCCCTCGTCTATGTCGGTTTGCGCATAGAACATGGCCAGGGCTTCGTCTTTTGATACGTAACGCGCGTCCTTGACCCCGTCAATCAGCTTGACTTGTTGCGCAAGCGAGGCGCCATCCAAATCAGACGTCTGCAAGGTGAGATAAGCAGTGATGCTTTCTTCACCCACGCTGCGGCTGCCCAGATCGGCCAGTGAACTGGCAGTAAACAATATGAGCGCTGGCAGCGCGAGCGTGACACCAAACACCAGCAAGGTGGTTATGCTGGCCAATTTGCGCGATCGCAATTGCTGGAAACTTCTTGCCAGCGCGTAGCCTCTTTTTGAATATTGCCAGGGTTTGGTTTGCGTTGCTTTATTAGGCGATGGTGTTAGGTGTGGGCTGGAAGTGGTTGCCATGGTTGCAGCCGGTGCCGCTTTTGCCGTGCTGCGTTTTATCGGTGCGCGCTTTGCTGTTGTTGCCGATTTTCCGCTTTCAATAGGCATTACACATACTCGTTGTGTTGCGCTTGATAGCGCTCAGTTTGTTGAGTTGCAGCGCTGCGACCGGGGTGTACGTCAACAAGACGACCTTGATGTAAGTCCAGCCGTGGAAAGTCAAATGTTTCCAACAAACCAATATCGTGCGTGGCCACCAGGACTGTGACGCCGGATGCCGAGAATTGCATCAGCAGTTGCATAATGTCAGCGCTGATTTGTGCATCAAGATTACCGGTTGGCTCGTCTGCCAGTAACAAACGCGGTTTTGCAACAACGGCTCGCGCAATGCCAACGCGTTGTTGTTCACCACCGGATAAATTAAGCGGGTTTTCCTGCGCTGTGCCTGCCAGACCAACGCGCTCTAGCGCCGCTGCAACGCGGTTTTTTATATCCCGATACCGATACCCGCCAATGATCAGGGGCAGGGCGATGTTGTCGAACACACTACGATCGTCGAGTAACTGATTGTCCTGAAATACCAGACCCATTTGTTGGCGCAATTTGGGTTCTTGCCGTGGCTTTAGCTTGCTGTAGTCGATACCGTTAATCACAATGTTGCCAGCTGTGGGTTTTTCCAGCCGCGCAATCAGTTTTAACAGTGAGCTTTTACCGGCACCGGAATGCCCGGTTAAAAACGCAAAAGCACCCGCGGGCATAGCGAAGCTGACGTCGCGCAAGGCAAACTTGTTAGCCGTGTACTCCAGAGAAACGTGGTCGAATTGAATCAAGCTTCTACCTCGTTGCCGATCAGTGCATCAACAAAACGTTCGGCTTCAAATACTTCAAGGTCGGCGACCTGTTCGCCAACACCAATAAAACGAATCGGTAAGCCGGTTTTTTCGGCAATGGCAAACACAACACCGCCTTTTGCAGTGCCGTCGAGTTTGGTGATAACCAGACCGTCCAGTGCCATGGCTTCGTTGAAGGTTTCTGCCTGGCTTAATGCGTTCTGGCCGGTTCCGCCGTCGAGCACGATCAGTGTTTCGTGAGGCGCTTGTTCATCCAGCTTGCTTAGTACGCGCTTGACTTTGCGCAGTTCGTCCATCAGCCCTGACTGCGTGTGAAGACGTCCGGCCGTATCGGCAATCAGGACGTCAATGTCGCGTGCCTTGGCAGACTGCAGTGCATCGAAAATTACCGATGCCGAATCAGAGCCAATGTCTTGTGCCACCACGGGCACGTCATTGCGTTCGCCCCAGGTTTGCAGTTGTTCTATTGCTGCTGCCCTAAAAGTATCACCGGCAGCCAGCATGACGCTTTTGCCGCCGTCCTGGAGCTGCTTGGCCAGTTTGCCAATGGTGGTGGTTTTACCGGCGCCGTTTACACCAACCACCAATATCACGAACGGTGTAATGGTGTCGGGTATTTCAAGTGGTTGCTCAACCGGTTTTAGGACGCTGATCAGTTCGCTGCGCAGCGCAGCTCGAACGGCATCTGAGTCCTGAAGTTTGTCTTTTTTGGCTTTTTCTTCCAGTGAGGTGATCACTCGCTGGGTAGCCGCAACGCCAACATCTGCCATGATCAATTGCGCTTCGAGCTCCTCAAGCAGCTCTTCGTCAACGGGTTTTTTGCCACGCAAAAACCCAAGCAGGTTATCGGTGAAGCGCGACCGGGTGCGTTTGAGCTTCTGGTCAAGCTCCGGTTCTGGCTGATTCTGGGCCTGTTCGGCGCCTTTTACCTCGTCCGCTGATTGCTCTGCAGCCTTTCTATCGGCTTTTTGTTTTTTGAGAAAGCTGAAAATACCCATTTGGTGCCGGAGTCGCCCGTGTTTAATTAAACGTTGTTGATTTACGCTATCGTTGCACTAACGGTGAACGCACGAACGTCAATATCCTATCATTGCTTATGACCAATCGATCTAAACAGCCATCGAATGTTCGATATCTTGCTTCCCGCAACAAAGCTCCGGCCAAACAACAGATGCCTGCCGGTACAGTAAGGATAGTAGCCGGACAGTGGCGCGGCAGAAAAATACCCGTTTTGCAGGCCGATGGATTGCGACCCACGGGTGATCGTGTTCGCGAGACCTTATTTAACTGGTTGCAGATGCACATCCCTGGCAGTCGCTGCCTTGATCTGTTTGCAGGGTCCGGTGCGTTGGGCTTAGAGGCGGCATCGCGTGGTGCTGCCAGTGTCACCTTGGTGGAATCCTCAAGCGTTGTAGCTGATGCGCTGAAAAAAACCATGGTCGAGTTGCAGGCAGACAACACGGTTGCGCTGCACAACGTCTCGGCCAGTGCATTTTTAGCGACAAACCCCGAGCCCTTTGATCTGGTGTTCATCGACCCACCGTTCGAACATCAGTTACATCTGGATATTGTAGAGCGCCTGGTACCGGATTTTGTTTATCCCGATGCTTTGATTTATGTGGAATTACCAACGTCAGAATCAACTTTGATACAGCAAATGTCCGCTAAACTCTCGGTAGTGAAAGAAAAACGCTTCGGGGATGTGACGGTGTTCCTGCTATGCCTGGACGGGTAGTCGCCATACGCCTATTCTGGCGTTGCGCAGGTGGTCTTTTTGGCGCACACTATTAATACAGACACGAGAAGCCACAATGCGTGTAACAGCGATTTATCCAGGTACGTTCGACCCCATGACCGTGGGGCATATCGACGTTGCCATGCGAGCCAGTAAAATGTTTGATGACCTCATCATCGGCGTAGCTGGCGATCCTAGCAACAAGAAAAACCCTTTTTTTAATTTAGACGAACGCGTCAACATGGCGGCCGATATGCTTGTCGATCTGCCCAACGTTAAAGTTCAGGCGTTCTCTGGTTTGCTGGTTAATTTTGCGGCCGAAGTGGGCGCTAATGTCATTGTGCGTGGACTACGTGCTATTTCAGATTTCGAATACGAAGTGCAAATTGCCGGTGTTAACAGGCATTTGTCGCCAGAGCTCGAAACCGTGTTTATTGCTGCATCGCAAGAGTTCACGTTTTTATCGTCAAGCATTGTTCGTGAAATTGCCAAACTTAATGGTGACTACAGTGACTTTGTTCATCCCATAGTTAAAAAAGAGTTTGAGCGTAAGCTTAATACTCAGTCTAGTTAGCGATGCTGGAGTAATTCCTATGGCCCTTTGGATAACAGACGAATGTATTAACTGCGATGTGTGCGAGCCGGAATGCCCTAACGATGCTATTTACATGGGCGAAGAAATCTATGAAATTCATCCGCATTTGTGCACCGAGTGCGTCGGGCATTTTGATGAATCTCAGTGCGTTATTGTGTGTCCGGTTGAGTGCATTCTGGTAGACGATAAAAACCCTGAAACCAAAGACCAGCTGCGGCTAAAGTACGAAGGCTTGATGCGCAATCAAGGGCCTGATAAATCACCCGTCGATAACAGCACCGGTCACTAGTTGTGGGTAGCACGCCACATGAGACCTCCTCACCGGCAACCCCACCCTTAACCACGCCGCTTTTTGTGTTCGGTACTTTGCTTGATCAAGATGTCGCTACATTGCTTTGTGGTCAATCCCTACTACATAATGAGCGTCGCTCTGCATCGTTGCCGGGGTTTGAAGCGCGTTATGTCAAAGACATTACCTCCCCGGTATTGGTGATTGCCCCATCATCGATTGTTTACGGTGACGTTGTGCCCATCGAAACTGAATTTCTATCTAAGGTCGTTGAGCTTTGGAAGGGTGAATACGAGCTTTGCCCGGTATCGGTCAAACTACAAAATGGCAGTGATTGCCAATGCGCGTATTTTTCGTACGTGGGCTTTAGCGATATTACCAGCAAGCAATGGCAGCTCGATGAATGGCAGTTAAAGCACAAGCGCGAGTATCTAAAAATGATCAGTGCAATGCTGAACTGAAATTCAGAGTGGGTGTTTTAGTGCGCACCCACAAAGCGACCGAACTGGCCTCCAACAAACATTAATGGGTCGCCGCCGAAGTTGGCTGCCCGGGTAACCCGACCAACAACAATCGCATGATCACCACCATCGTGCGAGCTGACACGCTCACATTCAAATCGTGCAACCGTACCGTCAATCAAGGGCACACCATTGTCACTCCAGCTCCATTCACAGTGATCAAAGTCTCTTGAGCTCCGTGCGAACTGAGATGCCAGTTCTGATTGGGCGTGATCGAGTACATGAATAGCGTAGTGGTTTGCCGACTCAAAGGTGATAAATCGCTCAGAGGCTTTTGCAGGTGACCAAAGTACCAATGCTGGGTTTAATGAAACAGACGCGAAAGAGTTAACAGTAATGCCATAGGGTGTGTCGCCATCAGCAGCTGTCACAATGGTCACGCCAGTACCGAAACAACCCAGCGCATTTCTTAAATCGCGCGAATTGTCAGCGTTGGGAACAAACTCTATTGAAGAGCTGCTGTGCGCGTTTATGTGATGCATATTCGTACTCATGGTCAAGGTACCTCTTCACCACACGCAAGTGTGTAGAGTTCAAACCAGGTTTCGCGACTTAGCTCGACATTCATTGCATCTGATAACGTGGCAATGCGCGGCAATGCATTGGTGCCCATAACAGGCAAGATGCCACTGGGGTGCTTTAACAACCAGGCTATGGCCACCGCAACGATATCAACATTTTGCTCGGCGGCGATAGTGTTAAGCCGCTCGCGAAGGGGTTGCACATTAGGGTTGGCGTTTGCAGCAAACAATTCCCCGCCTGCCAGTGGGGACCAGGCCATGGGTGCAATACTGTGTTGTTGCATGAACGCCAAATCGCCATTGGTCATTGGGTCTGTGTGCAACAAACTGATTTCAATTTGATTGGTTTGTAGCTTTGCCTTCATGTTTGCCTGCAGCAAATTCCAATCAAACGGGCTGAAGTTTGATACACCCACTGATTTCACTTTGCCGCTGGCAATAAGGTCATCGAGTGCGGTGCCTGTTTCGGCTGCATCCATTAGCGGGTCGGGCCTGTGCAGTAGCAACAGATCAATGTGCTCAATGTTCATGTGCGACAGTGAATTATTAACGCTGAGCTCCAGATGCGCGCGGCTGGTGTCGTAGTACTTCACTTTACGATCGGGGTAGTGATCAGAGATCAGCATGATGTCGCACTTGGTGATGATTTCCATTTGATCACGCAAGCTTGGCGCATCTTTTAATGCTTTTCCAAGGATTTTTTCTGACGCGTAGTCACCGTAGATGTCGGCCTGGTCAAAGCTTGTGATGCCCTGCGCCAAGCACGATTCCAGTTTTGCCTGGACGTGCGCGCTGGATGTATCGGCATCGTCACCGAGTCGCCATAAGCCGTAAATAATACGGCTAAGTTCGAGTGCGGGAAGCGTTACTCTTTGCATTACACTCGCTCTCCGGCGGCTAAAGGCACATTAGGTGGCTCACTTGGCACACGGCCATATTCTTCGGGTAGTGAGCAGGTTTTTAATTGCGGCAACACACGTTCACCAAATGATTTGCACTCATCAATGTGTGGGTAACCAGAAAAGATAAACGAGCGTATGCCCATTTTTTGGTAGGCCTCGATTTCGCTGAGCACTTGATCGGTAGAACCAACCAATGCAGCACCGCAACCCGAACGAGCACGACCAACACCCGTCCATAAGTGGGGTTCTACATAACCACTGTCATTGGCCTGGTCGCGATTCTTTGCTTGCAAAGACACGCCCAGTGATTTTGCATCCAATGCACGGTTACGAATTTCGGTACCAAAGTCGTCGTCGAGTTTGGAGACAATTTCTTCGGCGTATTCGCGAGCTTCCTGTTCGGTGTCACGCACAATCATGTGTACACGCAAGCCGTAATCGAGCACGCGGTTATGTTTTTCAGCGGCAGCGTTAACAGCTTTCATGCGCTCGGCCAGTTCGTCTTTTTTCTCTGGCCACATTAAGTAAACGTCGCAATGTTCGCCACATAAGTCGAGCGCTGGTGGTGAATAACCACCGAAGTACAACAGTGGGCCACCGTTTTGTTGATATGGCTTTGCAGGTGCGGTGGTCAGCCCTTCAAATTTATATATTTCACCATCAATGTTTATTTCGTCTTGGGTCCAGGCTTGCTTGAGAATTTCAACCACTTCGCGCGAGCGTTGATAACGATAAGCGCTGTCGTCTTTTTCGCCAGGAAAATCGGACGATATAATATTGACCGTTAAGCGGCCCTTTAGCATGTGGTCTAGCGTGGCGATGGTGCGTGCCAGCATAATGGGCTGCATTTCGCCACAGCGTACAGCTGCAAGCATGTTGATTTGTTTGGTTAACGGCGCATTGGCTGCAACAAAACTCAGGGTGTCCTGGCCCACTTGATAAGATGATGGGCAAAGGATGTTTCGATAGCCCAGTTTGTCGGCTGTTTGTAGAATGTCTGACGTGTTTTCCCAGCTGGATCGATAGTCACCTTCGGGCACGCCGAGGTGTCGGTAGTCATCTGAGCAAAGCGGGGCGAACCAGGATACTTCCAGCGCATCCAGGTCGGCAGAGGTTATGGGGACGACTGTCACAGTAGTCTCACTGTTAAGTATGAGGTAACGTTGTATCATTAGTGTATCAATGAGTCAAGAGTAGATCAATTTTATGGCGGCAAAGCGCACATTTCGGCAAACCCGCACGGATGCCACCCCAGAAGGAGCGATCACCAAGCGCAGCCGTTTACCCCTGCACATTGAGATCAGCGAGATGCTGGCTCGCGAGATAAAAGCAGGCGTGCTGCTGGATGGGGAAAAGCTGGAGCCTGAGCGGGCCATGGCCGAGCGATTGGGGATTGCCGTTGGCACCTTGCGAAAAGCGCTGGCCGAATTAAACGATGCAGGTCTGCTTGAGCGCGTGCAGGGGTCCGGCAATTATGTTCGAAATATCGACACCACCAACACCATCTACGGATTCTTTCGTCTCGAATTGATTTCTGGTGGTGGCTTACCGAGTGCGAAAACGGTCTCCGTGGACCACGTCAAAGACAATGAGCAATTGAAGTTCAGCAAGCACGGTGAGTATTACTGTATTCGCAGGCATCGTTTATTAAACGAAACGAATGCGGCAGTGGAGGAGGTTTGGCTAGACGCAGACCTTGTTGGGCAACCACTATCCGAGCTGGATTTATCTGACTCTTTATATCAGTACTACAAAGAGGAGTTGGGTTTCTGGATAGCGCGGGTTGAGGATAGCCTTGGTGTTGCAGCCCCTCCGAGCTGGGTGCCTGATGCATTTGGCGCGAAGGCCGATTCACAATGGGGGTATGTGGAACGTCGCAGTTGGGACCAGCACAACCGACAAGTCGAGTTTTCAAAAACCTGGTTCGACCCTGCAACCACACGTTATGTTGCGCGCTGGAAGTAAACGTTGTAGTTAGCTTTGGCAGCTTGGGCAATAAAAGGTCGAGCGCTGCCCAAGCACAAGCTGTTTTATGGTGGTGCCGCATTGCTGACAAGGTTCGCCGGCTTTTCCATACACAAACAATGATTGTTTGAAATAACCCGGTTCACCATCGCTGTTAACAAAGTCGCGCAGGGTTGTGCCGCCTTGTTCGATGGAGCGTTGCAGAATGGTTTTTATTGAGGCAACCAGCGCTTCACATTCCTTGTGCTTAACCCGACCGGCCGCGCGACCTGGTCTTACGCGTGCCATAAACAAGGCTTCGCTGGCGTAAATATTTCCCACACCAACAACAATCTGGCTGTTCATAATTAAATTTTTAATCGGCACTTTGCGTTTGCGAGTGGCATTGATTAAGTGTCCAGCATCAAAGTCATCCAGCAGAGGTTCAGGCCCCAGGTTACTCAGCAAGCTATGCTCAGGCTCATCGATTGCCTGCCACAACAGGCAGCCAAAACGACGCGGGTCGTGCAGCCGCATTAACGCGCCATTGCTGAGGAGCATTTCCACGTGATCGTGCTTTCGTTTTGGTTGTTTCTTGTCGGTGCAAATGCGTAAGCTACCCGACATACCTAAATGCACAATCGCTTGCCCAATGGCCGTTTTAATGAGGATGTACTTACCGCGACGATCAACGGCGTGAATCTGTTGATCTTTTAAAAGCTTTATCTGTTTTGGTATGGCCCAACGTAGTTGCCATTGATGCACGGTTACCTGCTTGATCGATTGATCAAGCAAGTAGGGTTCAATGCCCCGGCGGGTGGTTTCTACTTCGGGTAGTTCTGGCATGGCTTATTGTATGACTCAATAGGTTGCTCGTGTTTGATCTATTGGTCAGGTATTTGCGTTTTCCATCGATAGTGAACAGTTTGTCTTAGTGTTCACTTTTTGAGTGCTCTTATGATTTTGATTGGAGAGGGAAGCCGTCCGGGTTTTGCAAAATCTTTTCAGACAAATCCACATCCAGATCTGGCCAATAATAATGACCTGGATTGGGTTCTTCTACGTTCGCAATTTGACTGATGGTTTTGTCTTTAAACCATGGATAGTCGTCATATGGAAGAAAGTGCTCAGTTCCGTTTGTATAGAGCCAAATGCCGTGTGCAGAAATATTGGTAACCTCAATCTCCGAAGTGCTCTTGCCAAGCTCTGATGATTTCATCTTTGTGATCCTCAACTAGCGTTCTAATCTCATTTAGCTGTTTATTAGAGTATTTAGTTTGTTTGCTTAGCTCAATCTCTGGCTCGAGCCAATATTTGGCTTCGCCGTCACCAGAGATGACATGAATGTGCATTCTAGTCTCTTCTCTTGAAAAGAAAAAGAAGCGATAGCCTTTTTCTCGAAATACTGTTGGACTCATAACATTCTCATATGGAAAATCCGCTAACTGTTCAACACAGATTTTTATTTTTCGTATATCAACGCATCCAACCGCGCATGACTAACCGCATAACCAAACCCCGCTTTGGTTTGAATAACCGAATAATCCTCCAGCCGAAATATATCAGCCAACACCGACGAAGCACTATCATCTTCTGCTAAGCCAAGCCGCAAGTGTTGCGCCGACTCAGTTTGCATTGCATCTGCCACTGAGTCGTATTTCCATGGCACGATTTTGTCAGCCGTTAATGATAGCCATTGCGCTTGATTGGTTACCGGGCGAGTAGTATCGCTTGTTGAATCAAAAATAATGAAAGAATCTGGTAACTCATCAAACACATTAAGATCAGCAAACGCAGTAACGCCGCCATGCACCAAAGACCATACCCATTCGGGCACCAAGCTCACTTTATCGTTAACGCGTACGTAGCGGCGATCACCACTTATATCTGTGTTGCCAAGCTGATAAATGGTGTCATTGATTTGTACTGATGCCTTTGGGGTATCAAGCCCAACATCGGACAAAGTAACTTCATCTAGCGAGTATTCCTGGCCTAAGCTATTTGGTAATTGAGTTAGCGCTGTCACGCGTTGCTCGTTGCTGGTCAGTGAGTACGGGGCGATCATATGCCATTGATCGTTTTCAAGAGCCAGCTGTATGTCAGGGTGACCTGCTCGGGAAATAATGATGTTGTTGGCGGCATCGTTGTTGTTACCGGAACTGCGACCACCTAATTCCATCCATGCAATGCCGGCCAACAATAGGCATAGCACCAAGGCCAAACCAATGGTCGCTCTGGTGCGCTTGGCCGAGTGGCTGGTCATTAGTGTCGGCGTCGCCAGGCAACTATGCCAGCGATCAAAAACAACACTAAGGGCAGCACTAGCAGTAGAGCAACGCTGATAACCACAATGGATTGGCGGCTTAAGCTTAAATTGGCATCGGGAGCGGGCAGGGTCACAAACGACAATGCTTCGCTGTCACCGGCAAGCCAT
>CALHOI010000090.1 GCA_938035525.1 uncultured Granulosicoccaceae bacterium | reverse complement strand
GTCCAGAATAACTTTAGCGTCCAAGATTTCGACTCCTTATATAATAATAAACACACGCTTTACATGCCTTATAGTATGGGCAGATGCAACTAATTTCACTAGCCATCAACACCTTTAATTTCGCATACACACTATTTAACGACAAACGTGAGCTCCCCGCACCAGCAAACCCCAGCCATTGCGCCAGTGAGCGTCGTGATTCCCACTTACAACCGTTGCGAGTCTGTACTTGCGGCCATCGATTCTGTGTTGGCACAAACCGTTAAACCCGCGCAAGTCATCGTGGTGGACGATGGTTCAGATGACAACACCTCAGCAATGATCACTGCACGCTTTACGCAAGTTCAACTGATAAAGCAACCTAATCAAGGTGTGTCACACGCACGCAATCAGGGCATCAACGCGGCAACCGAACCCTGGATAGCGTTTCTGGATTCTGATGATCGTTGGTTTAAAAACAAATTAGCTATTCAGCTACAAGCAATAAACAACCATTCAAACACTGTGCTATGCCATTGCGATGAACACTGGATACGCAACGGCAAACGGGTTAACCCAATGAACAAACATCAAAAGCGAGGTGGAGATATATTTGAACATTGCTTGCCTCTGTGTGCGATATCACCATCGGCCACAATGGTTAGACGCTCACTGTTTGATTCAATCGGATTATTTGACGAATCGATGCCAGCATGTGAAGACTATGACTTGTGGCTGCGAATTTGCGCAAAACACCCTGTGTTGTTTGTCGATCAGGCACTGCTTGAAAAAACCGGTGGGCACAGCGACCAGCTATCCAGAAAACACTGGGGTATGGATCGATTCCGCCTGCACGCACTGGCCAAGCTGTTGCGCTCCTCTAGCCTGAGCGACCATCAAACCAAACTGGCCTTAGACACTTTCAACCGCAAATACGGCATCCTTATAAAAGGCGCGATCAAACGCGGCAATCAACCCTTTATCGCAGAACTTCAATCGCTGTACGGTGATCTGGCCGATCAAATACAGTCGTAGAACCTGATCAAAGCTCTACTTATTAATCCGTTAGGTGTAAAATAGCGCGACACGGCAACGAAGTATCTTTATGTCAGCACTCCTGTTCAAGCTTCGCAATGTGCCCGATGATGAGGCCGACGAAGTCCGCTCACTCATGCAGCAAAAAGGCATTGAAATTTACGAAACCTCCGCAGGCAATTGGGGTATTTCCATGCCCGCTATCTGGGTGCAGCATGACGACGATCTGGCCATCGCTAAACAACACCTAAAACAGTATCAACAAGAGCGGGCCAGTAAAGCGCGGGAGTCCTACGATGAAGATCGCAAGGCGGGTCGCGCACCCACGTTAATGCAAAACGTAGCACGTCGCCCGTTCGCCAGTGCCGGCATCGTACTATTTTGCTTGTTTGTGTTGTACGTTATGATCAGCCCCTTCGTGCGGCTTGCCGTACACTCTTAAAATAATCCTTAAGACCAACTAAAGAATTCAGCGTAAAAGGCCCACTATGAAAGCCATTCAAGTAAATAAAAACGACAGCGGCGAGATCAATGCGGCATTGGTTGAACTCGACCCAAGCGATTTGCCCGATGGCGACGTCACGGTAGCCATCGATTACTCCACCCTGAACTACAAAGACGGTTTGGTGCTTAGCGGGTTGGGTGGATTGGTGCGTAACTACCCACACGTTCCCGGTATTGATTTCGCCGGCACCGTTATCGACAGCCAAAGTGACGCCTATAAACAAGGCGATAAAGTGGTGCTAACAGGATGGCGTGTCGGCGAGACTCATTGGGGCGGTTACGCAGATCAAGCCCGAGTCAAGTCTGAATGGCTGACAAATTTACCTGCCGAACTCGATACCCGTCAAGCCATGGCCGTCGGTACAGCTGGCGTGGCAGCCGTGTTGGGCGTCATGGCTTTGGAAGATGCCGGCATGAAAAAAGACGCAGGCCCAGTACTGGTAACGGGTGCAGCTGGGGGTGTCGGGTCAATCGCCTGTGCGCTACTTTCGGCCAGCGGTTATGAAGTAGAGGCGGTAACAGGTCGCGAATCCAGTAGCGATTTTTTGCGTTCACTGGGCGTAAAAACCATCATTCCCAGAAGCGACGTAGACACACCCAATGGCAAGCCACTTAATAAAGAACGCTGGGCAGGTTGTATTGATTCGGTTGGTGGTGCCATGTTGGCAAACATACTCACGCAAATGCAGTACGGTTCGTCGGTTGCTGCTATTGGTTTGGCTGGCGGCGCAGCACTGGATACCACCGTCATTCCGTTTTTATTGCGCGGAGTCAATTTGCTTGGCATAGATTCGGTGATGTGCCCGCCACAGCGACGTACTCAAGCATGGCAGAGAGTGGCCAAAGATTTGCCACTGGACAAACTTGAATCAATGATCGAAGAAGTCCCTCTTGCCGATGTGCCAGGACTGGCCAAAGCGATTCTGGGTGGTCAAATACAAGGCCGTACAGTAGTCAAAGTGAGTTAGCGTGCCAGTGTAATGTCCCCCCATTCAAGCTAACACTTCTCCCTCAAAGAATTATGCAAACGTCTCAAGACTAGCTATACCTATTACTAGTCATTGAGACCGGCTTGCCCATGATTGCAGTCATAAATTTATTGACTTCAAGTGCGCATAATTAAGGTTCAATTAAGGTTGCACAGCTACAGTACGGATAGGTTAAGCACTTTGTATAACAACGTGCCAACTGCATGAAATTGCTTGTAATTTTTTCCAACATCTGACTGAAAATTGACTGTTCAACATTTGCGCAAGGTCATCGTAAACGTATCTAAGTCGGGTATTAATCGTTCAAGTATTAACGTTCGCGTTTTTATTTGTCGCGTGTATCAATCATGTTGTCCACAGAGAGAAAAATGAGATCAACCTGCTTCGGCCTTTGTCTCCTTATTGCCATTACGTTCCCTGCATCGGCTGATACCCAACCACCATCAGTGGTTAACGGGGTTTCAGTCACCGCAATTTCAAGCACAGCAGTACGCGTTACCTGGAACAGGCCATGGGATGACCAATCGGTCGCTGGTTATAACGTTTATCGCAACGGCAGTTACTTTGCCACTGTATTCGACACCAATTTCGTGGACACCGATGTTTTGCCAAAAAGCGATTATCGCTATGGCATTGTGGCTTTCGACAACGCCAAAAACTTCAACACAGTGTCTAATGAGGTTTCGGTACGAACCGGCGGTGACGACAACGACGATACCGTTGCTCCACCTCCACCGGAGCCTGATAACGGCACAGTCAGTGTCGCTGACGGTCTCTTTGCAGAAATTCAAAACGGCAATGCTGCGGTTATTAAGTGGCGAGCTCCAAGCGGAAACGTCAAAGGCTACAATGTGTACCGTAACAACGGTTACATGGCGACTGTTCCAACACCCGAATTCCGCGACAACAATATGCAGTGGGGCGAAGACTATCGCTATCAGATCGTCACCTTCAATGAGGCCAATCAGTTCTCCCAGAAGTCTGAAGCGCTAACCGTCAACACCGCCAACGTTCAGGGTGATCTTCGTCAGGACAACGACGCAGTACAAAATGACCCGGTCGTCAACAGCAGTGCGGTGCCAGCGGGCTACTCACTGGTGTTCTCGGACGAGTTCACTGGCTATAGCCTCGATACGTCAAAGTGGAATTCATCTTATCGATGGGGTCCTGGCTGGGCCATCAACGGTGAAAAGCAATACTACGTTGATCGAATCAACAACCCCGACTTTGGCCACTCGCCGTTCGAGTTCGATGGCAACACGCTGACCATCTCAGCCATCAGGACGCCTGATCATCTGGCAGCCAGCGCCAATTGGCAGCCGTACCTCTCTGGTGCGTTAACCACGTTCAACAAATTTAAAATGCGATACGGCTATGTTGAGATTCGTGCAAAGCTGCCAAAAGGACGTGGTCTGTGGTCAGCATTCTGGATGCTGCACCAAACCGACAATGACCGACGACCCGAAATTGACGTACTCGAATACATCGGCGACCAGCCAAACACCATATTTAATACCTACCACTATTACGATAATTGGAATCTTCGTTCGACCCCGTCCTACGAGGCACCCGGTCCCGATTACTCAGCGGATTTCCACACTTATGGCATGAAGTGGGAACCAGGCAAAATCACCTGGTACGTGGACGGTGTTGCGCGCAACACACACATAGACGGCAATGTGGCATGGGAAGATATGTACCTACTGGTCAATCTGGCCGTGGGTGGCTGGTGGCCCGGCGACCCGGATGGCAGCACCGTGTTTCCAGCACAATACAAGATCGACTATATCCGCGCCTACCAACCCTAAGTCTGTGGCATAGCCCCAGGCTGACACCTATGCGTGGACTGACACAATTTAAGTGAATTTGCGCACACTTTTAAATACATAGGGCAGCTCACGAAGCTGCCTTTTTTTTGCGCGACTGCGCATCATAATAACCAAAAGCTGCTCCCAGCCATTTAAGAAGCTCGGTAGACTGCAAGGCAACTTATTTGTCAGACAGCCCAAGCCATGCAAGCAACTACTGCACTCTATTCCCGCCAGAGTATCTGTCCAATCTCTGTTCGGGCCTGCCGCGCAGTTGCCGCAGGCTCGGTTTTGATTTTTTTATCAAGCTGTCAAACAGCAGGCCCGGACAACAGCGTTTCGCAGCAGTACATACCGCGCGACATACCGCGAGATTCCGCACCACTTGTTGTTCAGCGCTTCGCTCAAGAGCCTCAAGTCAATGCTGATAGTTGGAACGCTAGCATGCGACCCATGTTTGAACACGCGCGCACATTGGTAGAGCAACATACCGGGCAGGACTTATCAAAAATCACCTTTAATGTTGCCAGTGATGCGGTCATCACCGATGAAGTCGGTTTCGAAACTCATCGTCTGATTCATAGCCAATTTGAAAACCCGCAATTTGCGAACAACTTTCTTGCCTCAGTTATGAACGGTCAAAGAGGGACTTACGCTGCACTGTATGCAACCCGCAAGCATCAAGTCATGGTCAGCCAACCGCTGATGCAAAGTTATCAACGCTCTTTGCCAGCAGACAAAGCAACTCAGGATGCAGCCATACTGGCGCTCTTGATACATGAGCTGGTACACGCAGCTGATGATCTTCGTTACCGCATTCATGAAAACCGTGACTTAAATTTTCGAGC
>CALHOI010000089.1 GCA_938035525.1 uncultured Granulosicoccaceae bacterium | reverse complement strand
ATTATCGATATTGCTCTGGCCATATTAGGGGTTGCAGCGGCATTGTATTTACCGTTGTTACCTCCCGCGGAGGTAGCCCAGCGTGTCGGTAATCCTGCGGCTACCGATATATTTATGGGCACCGCCTTGTTGTTATTGGTGCTGGAAGCAACGCGACGATCAGTTGGCTGGACACTACCTTTCATAGCCTGTCTTTTTATCTTATTCGCGCTCTTTGGGCCTTACATGCCCGGTGTGTGGAAACACGGCGGAGCCAGCTGGACAGGTCTTATCAACCATCTCTATATGACTAATCAGGGCATCTATGGTGTGGCCCTGGGTGTTATGGCCAAATATGTTTTTCTTTTTGTGCTCTTTGGTGTGCTGGCCATGCGCATTGGACTAGGACAGTTGTTTATAGATCTTGCAATGGCCATGGCGGGACGCTATGCAGGAGGACCAGCTAAGGTCGCGATCTTTTCATCGGCTTTCATGGGAACCATTTCTGGCTCTTCAATTGCCAATACCGTCACTACCGGGTCGCTGACCATCCCGGCCATGAAAAAGATCGGCTACCCGCCCCATTTCGCTGGTGCGGTTGAGGCGACTGCTTCTACTGGTGGACAAATTACGCCGCCTATCCTCGGCGCCGCTGCTTTTATCATGGTGGAATACCTGGAAATTCCACTGCGCGATGTGCTCGCCGCCGCTCTCTTTCCGGCCCTGCTGCATTACTTTGGCGTTCTCATTATGGTTCATCTGGAGGCCAAGAAACTTGGGCTGCGCGGATTAACCGCAGCAGAATTACCACAAGTAGTACAGGTGTTACGCGCTCATTGGGCTTCGCTTATACCGTTGATCATACTGGTGTATCTGATCTTGTCAGGTAAAACACCCGACTATGCCGCTGTCTGGGGTATCACTGCCTGTGTGATTGTGGGCATACTCAACCCTAACCGGGAGCACCGTTTAAGTCTGCGCAATCTATGGCACGCAATGTCGGACGGCTCAAAAAGTACACTTGCTGTTGGGGCTGCTGCTGCCACGGTGGGTATCGTTGTCGGTGTCGTCACATTAACCGGTGTGGGCTTTCGTCTTGGCTTTGCTGTTGTTCAAACGGCTAATGATATTGGTGCATTTGTAGGCGGCATCTGGCCATTCAGCTTTTTCGATGTGTCGCAATGGGCTTTGTTTTTCTCGCTAGTGCTGATCGCAATAGCCTGCATATTAATGGGCGCTGGGATTCCGACTACCGCAACCTACATAATTTTGGTCGCTGTCGCGGCCCCTGCGTTAGCACAACTACAAGTGGAACCCATCGTTTCGCACTTCTTTGTTTTCTATTACGGGGTGCTGGCAGACATTACGCCACCGGTTGCGCTTGCTGCCTACGCAGCAGCCGGTATTGCAGGGTCTAACCCATTTAAAACCGGCAATACCGCCTTCCGGCTTGGCATTGCCAAGGCACTGGTGCCATTTGTATTTGTGTATTCCCCATCACTGCTGTTGGTGGCCGACGGTTTCACCTGGGCAGCGTTTAGTGTCACGCTGCTTGGTGCAATGATCGGTATAGGGCTTCTGGGTTCTGCATTCTCAGGATACATGTTTGCACATATGAGCCATGCACAACGATGGTATATCGGCCTGGTTTCACTGCTTTTCATTGCGCCGGGGGTTGTGACCATGGCTGTAGGCTTGCTGCTGATAAGCCCGGTTGTGTTCCTGCAATTACGACAAAAATCAGATGCCAATAGCTCAGACACGGAAGCTATTTGATAGGCATCGCTAACCTCAACAAACAATTTTTCTGCGCGACTGCCGGCACTTTTATCCACTCAGACAAGAGACTTAAGTCTGAGTGTTCCACCGGTCTAAAGCTGTAATGCTTATCATGCATGCTGTTGCTTTATCAGCTTGTAGCTGGCCAACTGTGCAGGCTCTACAAAACCAATCTGCTCGATTTCACCTAATAATAAATCAACTTTGCGTTGGTCGCCGCATTTAGCTGCAGCATCAAGTAAAATTTGAAAAAACAAATCTTGCTGTGCATGACTGCCACCCATGAGCCAAAGGTTTTTTCGCGCTGGGTAAAGTATGTCGACAACTTGCTGGTATTCTCCTCGCCGATGCGCAACGGCAGCCTGCGCGGCCGGCAAAGCTGCCTTGGCATAATGACTCGTTAAAGTCCCTTCGCCATTGTGGCTATAATGTTTTATTGCATCGATAAGTTGCTCGCATGCACTGAAGTCTTTTACCGCGGCAAGAATGACCGCAAAGTGAGCACTGGTGAACGGGCTGGACATATCAGCGACTCGGCCAACTACCACGTCTGCCATTTCCTGCCAGCGATGCGCTACATCAACGCCTGCTAATTCCAATCGCCACAGCAGTGAGGAGCCGTTTTGCAAGTCGATGTATAAATCGGGCAAAGCCTGAACAAGACTGTGCTCTCGATTTCGAACCCAATTGTCATAGCCTTCAAGCACTGCATCGTGTTCTGCACGCTCAAGGTGGAACAAACACTTGTGCCACCATACGTGAAACTGCATTTGCCCTACATCCTGCCAGTTATCCTGCAAGCCACTTATCCAATCGATGCCCTCAGTATGACGGCCTTGCATATACATAACGTGCGTCACCGCATGCGTTGCCCAGATATTAGCTGGCTGAATGTCGACAGCCAAGCGACCGGCAGCTTCTGCTTCCTGGTATTGCCCTGCTTCTTCAAGGTCAAATGCATGCATGGCTAAAAACTCACTGTAACCCGGAATATTTCCATTCCAATGCGGTGCCACTAGAGATGAGGCCGCAAGAGATCGCCGCATATCGCCCAGCCAGAACAACTCAGCCTGGCACAAGCTCAATGCGAAGCCATCAGTGGGACAGGTTTCCAGGATAGCTTCGAAACAGGAAACCGCATCTAGCAATTGCCCTTTAGATGCAAATTCCAGAGCCTTAATATAAAAATGCTCTCGATCACTAATATTGGATGAGAATTGTTTTGCTTTGGCTAACGACTCGTTAACCATGTTTTGATAAGTTGCGTTTTTTGCACCGTGCAGCATCAGCCCTTGATAGGCATGTGCTATGGCACACTCGGGGTCGTGCTCAATGGCAGCTTGCAAATGCCCCGTAACATCACTCTTGCGCTGCATATAGCTATCCATTGCATTTGCGCAGGATTTGGCAGCCAGTTCATTTGACGTTGTTAGCTTATGTCCACGAAAATCAGTATGCATGCTAGCTCTTTATTTGATAGGTTCGAATTTACCTCGTGATCTGAGCTGTCGCCCACTTATACGACTACAGCATGATAATAACGAACTCCAAGCCCAATGTGTTAGTAGAACACCGGCAACAATGGACTAGCGGCTAATATAAATGCCCTAGCGATTTTTTAACAGGTCTCTGATTTCAGTGAGCAAAACAACGTCAGCGGTTGGTTCCTCTTCTTCTTCGGCTGCACTCTTTTTCATGTTATTAATCATTTTTAGCAACATGAAAATAACAAACGCAATAATAATAAAATCGATTAAGGCTTGTATAAACGACCCGTAGTTAACATTCACACCGTTAATTTGAGCAGCTAATGTTGTAAAGTCCACACCACCCATTACACTGCCTATCAGTGGCATAAGAATGTTATCAACCAAAGCACCCACCATTTTCCCAATGGCGGCACCGATGATGATACCCACAGCCATATCCATCAGGCTGCCTTTCATCGCAAACTCTTTAAATTCTGACACTAAACTCATCATCAACTCCCAATATAATTCATAAGCCGTTACCGCATACTGATGCTTGCGCTATTGCCAGCCATCCGGACAGGCAAAAACCGCACACATACTGTGTATAGACGAATAAGTTGAAATTTGGGTTTTTTGGTGTTGATGAGTACTAAAGGCAGCGTGCACCACAACAAGTAACAGCTACTTGAGCAACAGGCGCAGCAGCCTTATACCAACACAGTTTTATCCAGTTGGTTGATGTCGGTCAGGCCCATCTGAGCCAGTGCTATGCTGACCTCTTCGGCAATGATATCGCTCAGTTGATTGAGGCCCCGCTCACCACCAGCGGCCATGGCAAATAGAAACGGTCGGCCCAGCATCACAAAGTCTGCACCCATTGCGTAAGCCTTACATACATCTTCGCCACTGCGAATACCACTATCGTAGATAAGCGGAAAATCTTCACCCACAGCATCTCTGATGCGCCCCAAAGCATGGATGGCCGGTTGAACGCTTTCGAGCTGTCGACCGCCATGGCTGGACACCATCACGGCATCGACGCCGTGACTCACAAGCTTGAGCGCGTCATCAGGGTGAAGAACGCCTTTCACCACCAACTTACCTTTCCAACGCTGCCGAACGCGATCAAGAAAATCCCAGTCGACTCCGGCGCGCGAGCGAGTGCGATCAAATGCACTGTCAACGCCAACAAAGTTAGCCAATGCAGGGGCTCCGGCAAGCAGTGAACCGATTGACCATCTTGGATGCAATGCAAAATCAATAAATTGCGAGGGGCCAATCTTGAATGGCATTTTGAATCCGTGGCGCAATTCGCGAGGTCGGCGGCCAACTTCAGGAACATCGACGGTAAAAATCAACACCTCATAGCCTGCAGCTTCTGCTCTATTAAGCAGTGAGTCAGTGACTGATTCATCGCCGCCAAAATACAACTGAAACCATGCGTTGCCTTCGGCTTGCTTGGCAATGTCTTCCAAAGACGTGGAGGCAGCGGTGGATGCGCCATGTGGAATACGGTGTTTTTTAGCAAGACGGGCCAACATTGCATCGGCACCAGGCGCAGACAAGTTACACATACCCATCGGAGAGATGCCAAATGGCAAGTTGCAGTCGTGCCCTAATATGGATTTTTTGAGGCTTCGGTTTTCTACATCAACAAGCACGCGCGTGTGTAAACGCATCTCTCTGATGGCTTGTTGATTTAGTTGATCACCTAAGCCCTCGCCAGCAGCACCGTCAATGTAGTCAAACACCATCCACGGTAATCGTTTTTCAGCCAGGCGTCGCGCATCTTCGGTGGCATGTATGCCAGAGCCGCTAATCATTAGAGCGGCAATATCACTCGTTGATCGTAATATCAGCTTTTTCGCGAAGGCTCGACACTAATGCAGCCATTTCTGCCTGACCCAATCCGGGATTAATGACTTGCCCAGTGGCGTCTGCTTCAGCGTCCTCAGCGGCGGCAGGTGCCTCAACGGCTTTAAGCGCGTATGCGATGATATCGCCGTTCTGTAAGCTAACCGACTTAACCAGTGTTTTACCTTCAGATGGTTTGGGCAACGCGTATATTTCATCGATTGCCGCCTGATCGAACACAGTGGACGTGCGTGTCAGGACTTCATCTTTGGTGGCGGTGGCATTATCATCACCTTCGGCCACCGTAGCTACCGGTGTACCTTGACGAATTTTATCTACAGCGTCTTTTGCCGCAACTTTAAGTTGTTCAGCCGCACCATCACGCTTTAATTGATCAGTGATTTCTTCTTTGACATCTTCAAGCGCTTTTGGCCGTGGCTCGTTGTGTTCAAGCACACGAACAGAAACCACGTGTCCTTGTGCGATTTCAATCAAGTCTGAATTATTCTGATCAATAACCAAGTCTTCACTGAAAGCCGCATTCAAAATGGCTGGATTTGAGAAAATCGGGTCTTCGTTGGGGCCGTTGTCTATCCAGTCAGTTACCTTAATGTCCACATTGGATGCGTCGGCGGCAACGGCAAGCGACTCGGGATCGCTGGCCACGTTTTCTTCCATGGCAGTTCGTAAATCGAGAAACTCTGTATCAGCAGCGTTGTTTTGTAGCAAGCTCACAATGTCCTCTTTGCTTTCTTCAAACGTCTTGTACACAGCTGGTTCCAGCTTGTCGAGCTTTATCAGGTGCACACCAAAACGTGTTTTTATTGGGTCGCTTATTTCGTCGGTGCTGGTTAGCGCCGAAGCTGCTGCTACGTACTGTGCGTCCAGAAAGTCAGGCTCTAACTGACCCAAACTACCACCTGATTGCGCTGAACCAATATCTTCAGAAACTTCTTGGGCAACAGCGGCAAAATCTTCACCGGCAAGAATGCGAGCTCTTATGGCTTCAAGTTCGGCTGTTCTTTCAGCAACCGCATCGGCATCATCGGTGTCAGCAATTTCTAACAGGATATGCGCTGTTTCGCGAACTTCTGCAGTGGTGATGTAATCAGATTTAAATTGATCGTAGTGGTCTTGAGCGTCCTCGTCAGACACATCAATGTCTGCTGCCAGTTCGGATTTTTTTAATTCGATGTATTCAAACTTGGCACGCTCTGGGAATTTGTAGTTTTCGGCGTTTTCATCAAAATAATCGCTAATAGCTTCATCGCTGATTTCAATGTTTTCTACGGCTGCATCCACAGAGTAGCGGACAAAGTCGACCGTGCGCGTTTGACCACTCAAGCTCTCTAAAAGCTTGGTTTCGCTGGGTAGCTGGAAACTGGTTGATTCGATACCGGCACGAAACTGGGAGACGGCCGCACCCGCGCGCATGGACTCTTCGTAGGCAGCTACCGCATTACGGCCACGCAACATACTTTGGTAAAGCTCGCTGTCAAATTGACCATCAGTATGGAACTGCGGATTTTCGCGAATCGCACGACCCAAAGTTGCATCACCTACAGCAAATTTTTGATCGGCAACTGTATCGCCTATAACCAGTTCGGTCACAAGCCCGTCTAAAGCCTGTTCGCGAATGGCGTCATCAGAAAGCAACCCTTGTGGAATATTGCCACCAAACATTTGTTGGTAGTTCTGTCGCAGGCGACTGAAAGCGCTGTCTACTTCGGCTGAGTTAATGGCCGTCCCGTTGACTTCTGCTACTTCCTGATAAGCGCCACCACCAAGATAAGACCCGATGCCAACAAGAGCAAAAGGAATACATATCAACGTAATCAAGGTGTACTTGAGCGGCTTGGAATTGCGAATCGTTTCCCGAATATCCAATAACATGTTCGTGACCTGCGCGGCTTTAATGAAAACAAAAAATGGTTCTAAAAAACAAAAAAGGGTGCCTGAAGCACCCGATTTTCGTAAGAGCAACAACATGACTTCGTTGTTCTCTTGATACTAATGGCGGAGCGGACGGGACTCGAACCCGCGACCCCCGGCGTGACAGGCCGGTATTCTAACCAACTGAACTACCGCTCCAGCGGTAACTTCAACGTACTTTTTAATTCAATTACTTTCTAATTCAATTACTACTTACTGCAAATACTTGGTGGGTGCTGAGGGGATCGAACCCCCGACCCTCGCCTTGTAAGGGCGATGCTCTACCAGCTGAGCTAAGCACCCCAAGCCGAACTAGTTTACAGTTTCTTTTAATGCTTTGCCAGCTTTAAAGCTAGGAACATTTGAAGCTGCGATTGCCAAAGGCTCACCCGTTCTTGGGTTACGTCCGGTTCTGGCTTCACGGTGTCTTACAAGAAAAGTGCCGAAACCGACAAGCGTAACTTGTTCACCTGATTTTAAAGCGTCCGCAACAGAATCGAGTACAGCATCGACTGCCGTTGCTGCTTCTGTTTTGGAAAGATCGGCCTTCGCCGCTACCGCATCAACAAATTCAGCTTTGTTCATTTAATGCTATCCCCGTAATATTTATGGTCAAAAACTAAACACCAACGCGATCATTCGCGCCGGACAATTTTAATGATAATACGCGATCAACGGCTAAAAACCCACTGTTCTAGCGGGTTACAGCCTGTGAATTCTCGGCATCAAATGCGCGAAACGTCACTTACAGACATTACTTCTAGACCGCCGACACAGACTTGGCAAGCCAAACACACCGAATTAATTCAAATAATTTAGTGAGTTTGAATGCCAGTTTCGCCAGATTTCTTTCCACCTTCAGTGGATTTGACACCCTCACCAATGCCCGCTGACTTTTTCGTCGGCGCTGATTCGAGAGCTAAATCAAGTACTTCGTCAATCCATTTCACCGGATGAATATCCAAACCGTCTTTGATTTCGTCAGAAATTTCGGTTAGATCTTTTTCATTTTCTGATGGAATAATGACCGTTCGCACACCACCTCTCTGAGCGGCAAGGAGTTTTTCCTTGAGGCCACCAATTGGCAGCACTTCACCGCGCAGTGTTATTTCACCTGTCATGGCAACATCAGCTCGCACTGGTATCTGGGTTAACGACGAAACCAGCGCTGTGCACATACCGATGCCCGCGCTCGGCCCATCTTTGGGAGTAGCACCCTCGGGCACATGCACATGCAGGTCGTGCTTCTCATGGAAGGCGTCGTCCAGCCCCAATGCCCCGGCCCGGCTTCGCACCACCATCATCGCGGCCTGAATGGACTCCTGCATAACATCACCCAACTTGCCCGTGTAAGACAATTTGCCTTTACCCGGCACAATCGCAGATTCTATGGTGAGTAATTCCCCACCAACCTGTGTCCAGGCAAGACCGGTTACCTGGCCGACTTGATTTTTATCATCGGCCAACCCAAAACGGAAACGCTCAACGCCCAGGTACTCACCCACATTTTCGGCGCTGACGGTGATTTTTTCGGGAGTCTCATGGTCCATAACTTCACGAACAACTTTGCGGCACACTTTGGAGATTTCACGCTCCAGATTACGCACACCGGCCTCACGTGTGTACGAACGAATCATCGACATAAGCGCATCTTCTTCGATGTGTATCTCACCCTCTTTAAGACCATTGTCTTTCATTTTGCGAGGGACCAGATAACGTTGCGCTATGTTGAACTTTTCCAGTTCGGTATAACCTGGAATCCGAATCACTTCCATGCGATCAAGTAGCGGCTCGGGAATGTTCATGGTGTTAGCTGTGGCAACAAACATGACATCCGAGAGATCGAATTCGACTTCAAGGTAGTGATCGGTGAACGTGTGATTTTGCTCAGGGTCGAGCACCTCAAGCAATGCCGATGAGGGGTCACCACGAAAATCGGTCGACATTTTATCGATTTCATCGAGCAATATTAGCGGGTTACGTTTACCCACTTTTGCCAGATTCTGGACGATCTTGCCTGGCATGGAACCAATGTAAGTTCGACGATGACCTCGTATTTCAGCTTCATCGCGTACACCACCCAGCGCCATACGGCTGAACTTTCGCCCGGTAGCACGAGCAATGGATTTGCCAAGCGATGTTTTACCTACGCCAGGAGGTCCTACCAAGCACAAAATGGGGCCCTTGGCTTTTTTAACGCGGCGTTGAACAGCAAGGTATTCAAGAATACGCTCTTTGACTTTTTCAAGCCCATAGTGATCGTGTTCAAGCACCTGCTCGGCGTCGGCCATGGTTTTTATCAGCTTGGACTTTTTCTTCCATGGCAATCCAACCAGCGTATCAATATAGTTGCGCACCACGGTGGCCTCGGCCGACATGGGTGACATCATTTTGAGTTTATTCAGCTCGGCGCTGGCTTTTTTTCTTGCTTCCTTGGACAAGCCTTTTTTGTCAATTTTGGCTGCCAGATCTTCAAGCTCATTAGGCACATCGTCCATTTCGCCAAGCTCTTTCTGAATGGCCTTCATTTGCTCATTCAAATAGTATTCGCGCTGGCTTTTTTCCATTTGTTGTTTAACCCGGCCACGAACGCGTTTTTCCACTTGAAGTAAATCCAGTTCTGATTCCATTAGGCTCAGTAAATGCTCCAGACGTTCGGCTGGATCAAACAGCTGTAGGATTTTTTGTTTCTCGCCAACCTTTAAAGACATTTGCGCCGCGATCATGTCGGCGAGTTTGTCTGGGTCTTCAACGCTGGCAATAGAGCTGAGGATCTCAGGCGGAACCTTTTTATTCATTTTGACGTATTGATCAAACATGTTCACAACCGAACGGCTCAGCATGTCTGTCTTTTTATCGTCAGCATCAGCATCGGGTTTTGGTGTTTCAAATTTGGTACTGAAAAAACCCGCTTCTTCAAATTTGGACTCAGTCAGTTTGATTCTTTGCTGACCCTCAACTAACACCTTTATTGTGCTGTTGGGGAGTTTCAGTAATTGCAATATGACCGCAACCGTGCCGACCTCGTGGATGTCATCTGGTCCTGGTTCATCGATGGATGCACTGGTTTGTGCAGCCAACACAATACGCTTGTCTTTTGCCATGGCAGCGTCAAGCGCTTCGATCGATTTTTCACGGCCGACAAATAACGGGATAACCATATGGGGGTAAACCACGACATCGCGAAGTGGTAACACCGGTAAGAATTCCGATGGTGACTCTGTGGTTTCATTTTGATCAAATTCTGACACGCGATATTCCTAAAGAGTAAATTCGTGAGAGACGCCCGCACTGCAAGCATTTAGCATACACGACAACGTATATACGAAAGTGCGGATTTCAAGGAATTTACGACTAAAGCAGGCGCAAAACGACCATAAAACGGCCAATAAAAAAGGCGGTAGAGAAAATTAATTCCCTACCGCCTTTTTGTACTACAGATCGGTGATCTAACTGTCTGGGTTAGTCGTACCGGGGGGTTAGTCGTCAGATGCAGCCCGACGATACTTTTCCTCTTCGATGACTTTTTCCTGGCCTTCGAGTAACAGATAAGGTTTGCATTCGCCCCGCACTACCGCGCCATCCAGAATGACCTTTTTGACATTTTCCAGTCGGGGCAGTTCGTACATGGTTTCGAGTAATACATTTTCAAGAATGGTTCGAAGACCACGTGCACCGGTTTTACGCTCAAGTGAGCTTAACGCGACGGCTTGCAATGCATCTTTGCGGAATTCAATATCGACGTCTTCCATCGAAAGCAGTTTTTCGTATTGCTTGGTAATCGCATTTTTAGGTTCTACCAAAATACGCACCAACGCTTCTTCGTCGAGCTCTTCCAGTGTGGCAACAACAGGTAAGCGTCCAACAAATTCTGGAATCAAACCAAATTGAATGAGATCTTGCGCTTCTACATCCAACAACATTTCGCCAATGTTTTTGCTGTCGTCTTTGGATTTAACTTCTGCGGCGAAACCAATACCGCCTTTTTCGGAGCGCTCTTGAATGATTTTTTCAAGACCGGCAAACGCACCACCACAAACGAACAATATGTTGGATGTGTCTACCTGCAGGAATTCTTGCTGTGGATGCTTTCGACCACCTTGTGGCGGCACCGAAGCAACCGTGCCTTCAATCAGTTTGAGCAGCGCCTGCTGCACACCTTCGCCTGAGACGTCGCGAGTGATAGATGGGTTATCAGACTTTCGGGATATCTTGTCGATTTCATCGATGTAAACAATACCCGTTTGCGCTTTCTCAACATCGTAGTCGCACTTTTGTAACAACTTTTGAATGATGTTTTCAACGTCTTCACCCACATAACCAGCCTCGGTTAAAGTGGTGGCATCGGCAATGGTAAACGGTACGTTTAACGTACGTGCCAATGTCTCAGCAAGTAACGTTTTACCAGAGCCTGTTGGGCCGATAAGTAAGATGTTACTTTTGGCTAGCTCAACATCGCCTTTCTTGTCTTTGTACTCGAGTCGCTTGTAATGGTTATAAACAGCGACCGCCAAGATTTTCTTGGCCTTACCCTGACCGATAACGTAAGAGTCGAGCAAGTCATTAATTTCGTGAGGTTTTGGCAGTGCGCTTTCACCGGAGTCCAGTTGCTCTTGCATCTCCTCGGTAATGATGTCATTACACAGATCAACACATTCGTCGCAAATGAACACAGACGGGCCCGCAATCAGCTTGCGAACCTCGTGCTGGCTCTTTCCGCAGAAAGAACAATACAGCAGCTTACCGTCTTCTTTGTTGTTATCTTCGCTCATGCTTTAAACCTTTGCTTTCGCAACACCTTGCCGTGTTTTCCGTGACTTTTCAAGTAGGTGTATATGACCACTGTCGATGTTGCAGAGACGGTCACAACCCAGTTAAATAATGTGTCACGAGCCCCTGTTTATCAGGGATCTTTTTGTGCATCGTTTTGTGCATCATTCCCGGATTGAGATACCGTACCACCACTGGCTACGTCAAGCTCCTCGGTCCGAGAATGGACAATTCTGTCTACCAACCCATACGCCAGCGCATCTTCTGCAGTCATGAAATTGTCACGCTCAGTATCAGCCTGAACTTTCTCTGCGGTCTGATTGCAGTGCTGAGCCATCAGCGTGTTCATACGTTCCTTCATGGACAGAATTTCTCTGGCATGTATATCTATGTCGGTAGCCTGTCCTTGAAATCCAGCCGAAGGCTGGTGAATCATGACGCGGGAGTTCGGTAACACGAAGCGCTTCCCACTTGCACCGGCTGCCAACAGGAAAGCACCCATGCTGGCCGCCTGGCCAATACACAATGTGCTCACCGAAGGTTTGATGAATTGCATGGTGTCATATATGGCCATACCCGCAGTGACAGAGCCACCCGGTGAATTAATGTACAGCGATATTTCTTTGTCTGGATTTTCCGATTCGAGAAACAACAACTGGGCAACAATCACGTTGGCCATGTAGTCTTCTACTTGCCCAACCATGAATATGACACGCTCTTTGAGCAAACGCGAATAGATGTCGAATGAACGCTCACCACGAGGCGTTTGTTCGATAACCATTGGGACCATAACGTTTGAGGTTACGTCCGGTGCGCTACCGCCAGGTGTCGGTGCTGATGTGAAACCAAAACTCATGCTCAGTTTTCTCTTTTAATTATTCGGTTGCCGCATCGCTCTGCTCTTGCGGCGGATTCATCATGTCTTGAAACGAACGCTTATCATCAGTGACGGTTGATGCTTCCAACACCTTCGCTGTAACAGCCTCTTCAAGTACCAAGCCCTCAACGTTTCTCAACATTTCAGGATTACTATAATAGTAGTCGATTACCTGCTGCGGATCCTGATAAGAACCTGCCATGGTTTCGACTTGTGCTCTGACTGCAGCAGCATCGGCTTTTATCTCCGACTTGCGAACAATCTCACCGACCACCAAGCCCAGTCTGACGCGCCTTTCAGCTTGTTCAGAAAACAGCTCGTCGGACAAAAATGAAGCATCTGCCTCACCCGGCATTTGTTGCATCATTTGTTCCCTTTGACGCTCTATTTCCTCTTTGACCAATGCCGACGGAATATCGATGGGATTTAGCTCAAGTAACCCGTCCATAATTTGGGTTTTTACC
>CALHOI010000088.1 GCA_938035525.1 uncultured Granulosicoccaceae bacterium | reverse complement strand
CGCCGGGACGCACACCGGGGTCGGGAACATGAAGGGATAAACCGTTGGCTTTTGGCACTGTTCGAGTATCCTTTTTTAAACTGCATACAATCGCAGTTTTACTGGTTGCTCTGATGGTTTGGGTATAACTTCAATCTTTTTCGGGATCACCGTATTGGATTGATTTTTTTTCGTATTTTAAACTTTGCTTGCAATCAAGCAGCGTGTTGCAGCGCTGAGCGCGATTGTGTTAGTAGTTGATTGTAGATATCAAGCGATATTTTCGCCAGGGGTTCTGCGTTCAAATCCGGCATTTCTGATTGCGCCAATTGAGGATCGATAAAATCTACCGCACTGGAGTTTAGTCCCAGCACCTCTATGATGCTTTTCAGGTTAGCTTGATAGTCCGCATCATGAGGCTTGAACTCAATCAGTGGGAATGCTCCAGATTGATTAAATATGCTTAGCAATTTGCTGTTGTACGCATTCCATATACCGAGTGCATCATTAAACGCCATGTTGTTTCGTTTGTTTAGGGACGCTGCCACAAAGAATGGGTGTCTGAAAGTGGCTACACAGTCAACGGTCGGTAATACTTCCCGCCACCCATTAATTGTAAAAAGGGTGCGCGGATCTTTAAATCCCCAAACAGATTCTGCGGCAAAAGAATCAACAATGCTATCGCGAAGTGCTTTATGCACTGGCTGCCATTTAATATCGACATCGGTTTTCATCCAGGAACCGCCAGCCCTGTTTAGCAGGTCTTCGTGTAAAAATTGAATGCGTTTATTCTCTCTACTGCCTTTGATATTATCAAAGGAGTGGGTCATTACTTTGCCCAGAGACAAACCAGCTTGCTCTAAGGTACCAGCCAGTGCGCTGGTGCCGCTTCGGTGCATGCCCAGCACTATTATTGCGCGGTTTCCCATACTGTTGGTGCTTTGAGAATCAGGTGCTGTCATAGCTTGCTAGACACGTGGATGAATTTATCTGGACCATTGCATTTTTCTTTCCAGAATGCACTGTAGCGCAAGAATTGGCCTCCTGACTTAAAAGTTAATTTGATATTCGCTGCTGTTTTTGACTGTGGCACACTATTTGCGAAATTCGGTACTTCGTTGTAGCTATGTAATCCTGACAAACATGACGGCAAGGTCGTATCCCGAATTTGAAGCTGGTCTACCACCTGCTATCCGGCCAGTGAGCTTTGTTTGTGTCAAGTTTTCAGCCGAGTTCGAGCACAATATTATTAAGTCTTCCTGTGTTCACGATGAATTAAATCAGTTTGTCATTGTTGATAATCGTCAGAATGTGTTCTTCGAAACCCTTGGGCAGGCAATTAATGCTGGAATAGAACAATGCATTCACGACACCATTGTCGTGGTACATGAAGATGTTTTACTTGTTGATCAGTGGCAACCCACTTTTGAGCGCTCTCTAACGGCACTGGAAAAATCTGATCCCGACTGGTGTTTACTGGGGGCCATTGGCGCAGATGAGCACGGTCAATGGGCGGGGCGGTGTTCCGACCCCAATGTTAATCACAACCCTGATTGGCGAGGACCTTTTGCAAAAGCAAAAGTCCTGGACGAGCAGCTGTTAGTGATTAGAAAGTCTGGTGAACTTAAGTTTGACTCAGCCCTACCGACCATTCACAACATGGGCCGTGATCTGGTGTGCGCTGCCAGGAAAATTAACAGGTTTGCCTATATTATTGACGCCCCAACCATTCATAAATATGCGGATGCTAGTGGTAAGCCCGTGTTGTCAGCTAAGACGTCTGTCAAAATTCAAAATCGCAAAAACCATGTTTATATTCAGCATAAGGCCTGCTCGCACGAATATCTCGATCATAAATGGCAAATACAGACAGTTAAGAAACGCACGTTAAGAAAAAAACTCTGTTTGACGAGCCAGCAGATCGAGTTACTCGAGAGTCCTGTTGTACTGTTTGGAACATTACCCGAGTCCGTCAAACAAGAAAAAAATATTCCCTTGTCGTCGTTGGTGCTGGAAGACGCTCTTTCCTCTGCCATGCTGCGCGCCATATTCAGACTGTATCAATGTCCAGACGATTGGCATCTGCAATTTATTTGTGATGATCTCATTGATGCTGCCATCGTGTTCCTGGAAGAAAACGGCTGGCCCGATCAGTGGGTGCTAAGTGGCAGAAACAACTTACTGATTGCCAAATTCTTACAACAGGCATTTCCTAAGACCGTGTTTGTCGATGAATTGGTAGATACTGTTGCTGAGACAGCAGCTGAAATCGAAGGCTACTGTTCTTTGTCTAATGAACTTGACCGCACAATATTACCCGTGGTTTTTGATCATGTTGGAATTCCACGCGAGACTATTTTGAACAATGAGGTGAAGGAAAACACGGAGCTTGTTATGCAATATTTCCATTTGCAAAGCCAATCGTTTTTTGAAGCTTTATCTGATGATCAAAGATGCTTGCCGGTGAATATTGACGGGTTCAAGGCGTTTTACGCTAGCAGAGTAGTGTCGCCTGCAAAAAAGGTTTCAGGTTTTTAATGTGTTGTCTCGCCATAGGTGGCGTTGGCGGTAGCGGCACTCGTCTGCTCGCAGAACTACTCAGTGAATGTGGTTTCTTTATTGGTGGCAGCCTTAACCCTGCCTCAGACAACCTGTGGTTTACCTTTTTTTTACGCAGGCCCGATTGGGTATCAAAATTTCCCAGCGATGCAGAAATAGTCCAGGCACTGCAAGTCTATTTTCGGTGCATGCAAAGAACCACAGGAATGTCGAGCACGCACGACGATGACGACTATATCAACAGTGTATTGGATAAGTGGCGTCAACACAGTTCTTTCGATTCTCGTTGGGAGCCGGTTGGCCGTACACTATTAAGCGCTAGTAAAATGAGAACAGAAGGGCAGCGTTGGGCCTGGAAGGAGCCCAATACGCATGTTTTCTTACCTTGGCTGAATCAATTTTCACCCGATTTGAAATATTTGCACGTTGTACGTAATGGGTTTGACATGGCTTTTAGCCAGAATCAAAATCAATTATACGCTTGGGGGCCGTATTTTGGTGTCAGCGACGTGCCCGCTAGCCCAATTGAATCGCGATCGCTGGACTTCTGGATTGCCGCTAATAAAAGAGCGATCGAATTTGGTGAAACAATGGGTGAGAGGTTCAAATTATTACGCTACGAGGACATGGTGAATGAGCCAAGCCGTATTGTCCCTGAGATTATGGCTTTTGCTGGTATCACCATTGACCCATCCATAGTAAATAAAACGGTGAAATCGATAGCGCCATCGAGTGTGGGGCGGCATCGAAGTCGACATTCGGGAATTTTCACTGAAGATCAAATACAACGGGTTACCAACTTAGGGTATCAGGCTAGATTTTCAGATATGGATTTCTAATTAGCTCACAGGGTATGCTTAGCGCTTAAATTGGCGTGAATTCAAGGCATATTTATCACCATGAGCAAACAACCCAACATCGTCTTTATCATGGCCGATGATCATGCCTCCAAGGCGATCAGTTGCTATGGAGGCGGCATTAATCATACGCCGCACATAGATCGAATAGCCGAACAAGGCATGCGCTTCGATCACTGCTATGTGACCAATTCAATTTGCACACCCAGCCGCGCTGCAATTCTAACAGGCACTTATAATCATGTGAACGGCGTGACCACACTGGAAACGCATATTGATAATCGTTTGCCAAATATGGCGAAGCACCTTCGCACTGGTGGGTATCAGACAGCAATCATCGGTAAATGGCATTTAGGTGAAGGCAAAGCCCATGAACCAACTGGTTTCGATTATTGGTCTGTGCTGCCGGGGCAGGGAGAGTATTTTGACCCGGTCATGATAGAGATGGGAGAGTCCATTGAGGTGGCAGGTTATGCCACCGATATCATTACTGATAAATCATTGCGATGGCTGGATAGTCGGGATAAAAACAAGCCGTTTTTTTTGATGTGTCATCACAAAGCGCCGCACCGAGAATGGGAGCCACATCCAAATTATCGTCACCTTTACCAGGAGGACATAAAAATACCTGAAACCTTCGATGACGATTATAAAAATCGTGCAAAAGCCGCAGTTGAAGCAAAAATGCGAATCAAAGACGACATGACTTACGCCGATCTTGGATTGATTCAACCCGAAGGCGGCTCGGAAGTCGGTGCGCGTGCCACCAGCAACAGCACCAGACGTAAAATACCGAATCCGGCCGATGTGTCTGGCTTGCGTTTAATAGACAAGGATACCGGCGAGGTTTACACGTTTGATACAAGCGAACAGTTAAATCAATTCAAATACCAGCGTTACATGAAACGATATCTGCGCACCATTGCATCGATTGACGACAATGTGGGCAGGTTGCTTGACTACCTTGATGATAATAACTTAACGGACAATACCGTTGTGGTTTACACGTCCGATCAAGGATTTTTTCTTGGAGAGCATGGCTGGTTTGATAAACGCTTTATGTACGAAGAATCTTTTCAAATGCCTTTCGTTATTCGCTATCCCGAAGAAATTGAGCCTGATAAAATCTGTGGAAGTGTCATTTGCAACGTCGATTTTGCCAGCACATTCTTGGATTTGGCGCAGCTGAACACACCCAGTTACATGCAAGGTAGAAGCTTTCGTGCTTTGTTAAACGGGACCACGCCCGATGATTGGTCGGATATTGCTTATCATCGCTATTGGATGCATCGCGACCCTGATCACAATGCCTATTCACACTATGGCATCCGGAACCAACGATATAAACTCATTTACTGGTACAACGAGGGCTATGGCTTGCCTGGTACAAACCACGGTGGTGAAGATAAGGAGTGGGAATTGTTTGATTGCCAGGAAGATCCACTTGAACTGTTTAATGTTTATTCCGATGTGGCTTATAAAGATGTGGTTACAGAAATGACTGTACTATTAAATAAGAAAATGGCCGAGATTGGAGACGACCCAGCACATTGACTTTGTTGCATATTGACTTTGTTGCATATTGACTATGCTTTAGTGAGCCATGGCTCGGCATTAAGGCATGGGTACATCAGTGACGTATTTAGGCACTTGATAACCTTTTTGTACCGCTGGGCGTTCAGCAATGGTGATGTACCAACGCTTCAGGTTTTTATATTCGTTTAAGTCTATACCCTGCCACTCGAATCGTGATATCCATGGCCAGCATGCCATATCGGCGATAGAGTATTCGCCTGCTATGTAGTCATTGCTGGACAGCCTTTTTTCAAGTACCCCATACAGGCGGCGAGTTTCATTTTGATAGCGATCTTCTGCGTACTGTGATTTTCCGGGATTGTATTTAACAAAGTGATGTGTCTGACCTGCCATCGGGCCAAGACCACCCATCTGCCAGTTAAGCCACTCGATGGTTGCCCACCGTGTTTTTGGGTCGGTGGATAAGAACTTGCCATGTTTTTCAGCCAGGTATTGCATGATGGCACCGGATTCCATCATGGAAATGTTTGTTTCATTATCGACGATAGCGGGAATACGATTGTTGGGTGCAATGGCAAGAAAATGTTCTGCGAATTGTTCGTCTTTGGTGATGTCTATAGCGTGAACCGTGTACTCGATACCAAGCTCTTCAAGGAGAATGGAAACCTTACGTCCATTTGGTGTTGTCCAGGAATAAAAATCAATCATTGCCACAGTTTTTGTTAACTAATCGAAGCCCAAGCATACCGCATCTGTGTTGGAATAAGAAATGCCGATTTGCAAACGCGAATGCGATAAACTTGAGAACAGTTAGCCCGAGGAACAATACGTAATGCCAACCACCAGTCGCCGCGCTTTCTTAAGCAGCGTGGTTCTAAGCCGCACATTGTTAGCTGGCACAAACACGCTAATAGCATCAACACTTTCGGCCCAATCAAAGGATTGGCAGCAAGTAGCCAACGTGGCTCGCCAGTTCGATCAATGCCACGCCATGATGATTTTCCAGGATGGTCAGCATGTGTTTTCCGAAGTGTTTCGCGGACCGGCGATTGAAAAAGCGGTACCAATTAAGTCAGTTTCCAAAACCATTGTTGCAGCGCTTGCTGGAGCCGCTATTGATCGAGGCGAAATTCCATCGGTAAAAGCAACGTTGGGTGAACTGGTACCCAAACTTATTCCGTCTAAGGCCGACCCTAAGGTGGCCAGTATTTCCATTGATAATTTACTGACCATGCAAGCCGGGCTTGAACGCACGTCTGGCCGTAATTACGGTGTATGGGTCAACAGTCGCAACTGGGTGTCCGATGCCTTGTCGCGACCCATGGTCGGTGAGCCGGGCAACGGTATGCTTTACTCGACTGGTACATCGCATGTTATGGGTGCAGTGTTGTCGGCTGTCTCAGGCAAGAGTTTATTGTCTCTAGCAAGAGATCGCCTGGGCAAACCGCTGGGTATTGATATTCCCGCCTGGACTCGCGACCCGCAGGGTCGGTATTTAGGTGGTAATGAAATGGCACTAACACCTCTGGGCATGACCCGCTTTGGCGAGATGTATCTCAATGGCGGTCGTTTTAATGATAGTCAAGTGCTCAGCGAACAATGGACAAAACAGTCTTTGGTGCCGGTGACTACATCAGTATTCTCTGGCTTGGGATACGGCTATGGTTGGTTTATTGGTCAAAGCGGCAACACAAATTACGCGCTGGCACGTGGCTATGGCGGACAAATAATTGGAATCGTTCCTCAGCTGAATCTCACTTTCGCTATTACATCAGATCCAACTCGCTTGGCTCGAAGCGGAGGCTACTTTGGGGATTTACAGCGCCTTATTGAAAACGACCTTATACCAGTAGCGGCTTAAGCCCTGTGGGGGTACCACGCGGCATCAGGTGCACTAGTTGGCATCATGTGGGAGTTCGCCGGTTTTATAACCCTAATCATACAAATAATTAAAGCTGATTCTGGATTTACCCTGAAACGAAATCAGGCTAGCAGCGTCTGAACCTGTAACAACCACATTTTAGGTGTACAGCATGACAAACGAAAATAAGCTCAGGCCTGCATTAGTAAATCGTATTGCGTGTAATCCGAATATTGCCATACGAATAAAAAACGGCACAGCTGTGTTATCCGGCTGGGCTTGTAGCGACGAGCAAAAACTTCAAGCTGAAAAAGCCATAAAACGAGTAGCAGGGATTGATCAAGTGTTCAATATGGTCAAGACGAACCAAGGCTAATTTTTACGGCTATGATTTGACGTATTTAAATGTATGGATACGTTCATGTTTGACCTGCTGTAGCGGGTGCTGTCACAGCCAGAGCAAAAAGCTCGGCAACATGGATCGCGTCTCGATCAGCGCCATCTGCTATTTGATGTCGACACGACGTGCCATTGGCAACAACAATCGTGTTCTCATCCGCATTGCGTATAGCGGGAAGTAAGTCGAGCTCTGCCATTTTAAGGGATGTGTCGGCTGTATCTCGCGCATAACCAAACGCACCAGCCATTCCGCAGCAACTGGTTTCAATAACATTAACGTCTAAGTTGGGTATTAAATCCAGGCATTGTTGCACAGCCGAAAAAGTACCCAGGGCTTTCTGGTGACAATGGCCATGCACCAACACATTCGAAACGGGCGCTTCTAGTGTCCAATTCAATTTGTTTTTGCGGTTGTCCTCCACAATCAGTTCTTCAAACATCATGGCTTTGCTGGCGACCAAGTCTGTGTTTTCACTCGGAATAAGCACAGGGTATTCGTCACGCAGGGTTAGCAGACAGCTTGGCTCTAACCCAACAATGGGTATGTTTTTTTCGGCCCACGGTAGTAGTGCATCGATCATTCGATTGGCTTCTTGCTTTGCTTGCGTCATCATGCCGGTTGCAAGATAAGTTCGGCCGCAGCACAACTTACGAGCATCAGGCGCTTTAGCAATATTGACTTGATAGCCTGCTGCTTCCAGAACGACTTTAGCGGCGCGCAGTTTTTCCGGCTCAAACCAGGTGTTAAAAGTATCAGCCAGCAAAACAACGTCTTTTTTTCCGTCAAGCTTGTTAGTTGTTTCAGTGAACGGCGATGCCGACCAATTTGGCAGTGGTCGTTTCGCCGTAAATCCGGTAATGGGTTCCAGCAGCCGAGCAATCGCTGGCGATGAGTTACGCAAATTGGCAAGTTTGTGGACTTTGGCCACGAAGGGTGCGTAGCGTGGTAGGTGTGCAACCAGTCGTTCGTGTACTGTATGACCCTTGACACGCGCACGAGCTGCCAAGACTTCGGTTTTCATTTTTGCCATATCAACGCCGGTAGGGCATTCACGTTTGCAGGCTTTACACGAAACGCACAGTTTCATGGTTTCCAGCATTGCGTTTGAGCTCATTGCCTGTTCGCCAAGTTGGCCCGACATGGCCAGGCGCAATGTGTTAGCTCGTCCTCGTGTGGCGTGCTTTTCATCCTTGGTGACTCTGTACGATGGACACATTACGCCGCCTTTTAGTTTGCGACACGCGCCATTGTTGTTGCACATTTCTATAGCGCCTTGCAGCCCACCGCTGGCTCCGCTCCATTGGGACCAGTCAAGAACAGGCTTGATGTCTATCATTTTGTAATCAGGTGGATAACGAAAAAGCGAGCGATCATTCATACGCGGTGCTTTGACAATTTTGCCTGGGTTAAAAAAATTATCTGGATCAAAAAGGTGTTTTACGGATTCGAATGCGCTCACCATGGCAGGGCCAAACATTTTGGTATGAAATTCAGAGCGTGAAATACCATCGCCATGCTCGCCAGAATGCGAGCCTTTGTATTTCAAAACCAAGTCAAACGCTTCCTCTGCAATTTCACGCATTTTATTAGCGTCTTTCTCAAGCTTCATGTTCAATACCGGCCGAACATGTAAACAGCCCACGGAAGCATGCGCATACCAAGTGCCAGGCGTACCGTGCTTATTGAACAAATCAGTGAGCCCGGCAGTAAACTCAGCCAAATCCGGTAGCTCCACAGCGCAGTCCTCAACAAATGAAACCGGTTTGCCTTCTGACTTCATTGACATCATGATATTGAGCCCGGCTTTCCTGACTTCGCCAATGCGTGCCTGCATGTTGGCATCAATGGCATCGACAACGCCTCCCCATTGTTGATCGGTGCCATTCCAGCTAAAGCCCAGATCACCCATGCGCTCATGCAGCAGTTTTAGTTTGTTGAGATTATCCGTATGAGAATCTTGTGCAAACTCAACCAACAGAATGGCTGCTGGATTGCCGCGGACAAATTCATTCACTGACGATTTGTACAAGTCAATATCGCGGGCAAGCTGGATCATGGTGCTGTCAACGAGTTCAACCGCGTGTGGTCCTATTTCCACCAGGTGTTGCGTAGCATCCATTGCCTGGTAGAAGCTTGGGAAGTGGCACACACCCAGCACGCGGTTAGCCGGCAGTGGTGACAGCTTTAGTTCTATTGCGGTGGAGTAGGCAAGGGTACCTTCAGAGCCAACCAAAAGGTGCGACATATTGACGCCGTTGGATGAAGGAAGCAGTGCATCGATGTTATATCCACCAACACGACGTAACACGTTTGGAAATCGCTGTTTGATATTTTCAGATTCGCTTGCACCTAACGCTAATAGATTAGAGAACAACGCATGCCTGTTTCCGCTAATGCCGTTCAGTGAAGCATCAACCGTTTCGAATCGCATCAATTCACCAGATGGAATAATCGCGTCGATGGCGTGAACGTTATCTCGCATGGTGCCGTAATGAATCGAACGTTGCCCGCAAGAATTATTCGCCGCCATACCACCAATGGTGGCTCGAGAGGCGGTGGACACATCAACAGGGAACCACAGTTCGTATGGCTTTAACAGGCGGTTAAGTTCGTCAAGCACCATGCCGGGTTGCACAACGCAGCGACGGTTTGGCACGTCTAAATTCAGTAGTTGATTAAAATGCCGGGAGTTGTCGATGATTAATCCCGTGTTGACTGTCTGGCCGCACTGAGACGTGCCACCGCCGCGTGCGGTTATTGGCATGTCAAATTCTTTCGCTAGCGCCAGAGCAGTTTTTATGTCGTCCAGGTTCTTTGGAATAACAACGCCGGCAGGCATCATTTGATAGATTGACGCATCGGTAGCATAGCGACCGCAATCAAAGCGATCGAATAGCACGTCACCCGCTGTTTCCTTTATTAAGCGCCGCTCTAACTCGGAGTTCATGTCGATATTCGTTGCATTTTCGGCTGGTTTCACTTAATAATGGATTTATATCTCAGATTAAGCAACCTTGACTGCCAAACAGCAGGGTGAATGTAGGAGCTAACGAAATGCGTCAAGCTGGTCGCCATTTTCTGCAAATTCCCGGACCCAGCCCTGTGCCCGATCGTATTCTTCGCGCTATCGATATGCCGGTAATCGATCACCGGGGCCCCGGATTTGCCGATCTTGGTCACCGTGTGCTTAATGGCATGAAGCGCATATTTAAAACCACCCAACCTGCCATCATTTATCCTTCATCTGGAACCGGCGCCTGGGAAGCAGCGCTTGTTAACACCATGAGTACCGGTGACAAACTTCTGATGGTAGAAACAGGTCACTTCGCCCACCTTTGGCAAGCCCTGGCTTTAAAACTTGGGTTGCAACCTCAGCTTATCGAAACAGATTGGCGTCGAGGCGCCGACCCAGAACTAATTGAACAAGCACTGAAAGAAGATACCAATCATCAGATTAAAGCTGTGTGTGTTGTGCACAATGAAACATCAACCGGTAGCACGTCTCGCATAGCTGCTGTTAGAAAAGCCATTGATGCTGCAGCACATCCAGCCCTACTAATGGTGGATACCATTTCTGGTTTGGCTTCAGCTGATTTTTGCTTCGACGACTGGGGAGTCGATGTTGCTGTTTCAGGTTCTCAAAAGGGCTTGATGCTACCACCAGGCTTGTCTTTTAATGCCGTTAGTGAAAAAGCAATTGAAGCCAGCACTCGTGCCTCTATTGCTAATTCATATTGGCAGTGGTCTGAAATGATTGAAGCCAACGCTCGCGGGTATTTTCCGTACACGCCATCAACCAACTTGTTGTTTGGGCTTGCTGAAGCAATAGATATGCTTGAGGAAGAAGGGCTGGAGAATGTTTTTGCTCGGCATATTCGCCATGCGGCTGCTACTCGTGCGGCAGTTGAAGCCTGGGGGCTTGAAGTGCAATGTGTGGTGCCAGAAGAGCACTCGCCAGTATTGACCGCCGTTCGTGTGCCGCAGGGCAGTGATGCCGATCAATTAAGGGCAGCCATACTATCGCAGTGCGACACATCTCTGGGCAATGGCTTATCCAAAGTTGCTGGCAAAGTATTTCGCATAGGCCATCTTGGTGACATTAATGATGTCACGCTCATTGGCACGTTGTCGGCCGTGGAGATGGGTTTGCATCATGCCGGCGTACCGCACGAGGCTGTTGGTGTGCAAGCTGCGATGGACTATCTAAAAACAACCCGAGATGTAAAGGCAAACGCGGCGTAAGACCGCATGTGAACAGAGTGACTAGTGGCCGCGTAGACGGCTCATGTTCGCTAAAGCCAACATCTGAGGACGAGAAAGACGGGATGAGTGACGAGCTACTGTTCAAGCAGGTTGGAGATGTAGGTGTTATTACCTTTAATAGACCAGATGCAAGGAATGCGCTGACCTTTGATATGTACGAAGTATTGGCTGACCATTGCAAAAGCGTACTCGATAAATCATTGCCCATTCGATCATTAATCTTGACTGGCGCGGGGGACAAAGCCTTTGCTGCTGGTACCGATATTTCAGGGTTTAAACATTTTCGAACCGAAGCAGATGCACTTGGGTATGAGCGCACAATGGACAGAGTGCTTGGCCTGCTTGAATCCTTGCCTATTCCAACGATAGCAGCAATTCGTGGTGCGTGTACCGGTGGCGGTGCTGCAATAGCAGCTTGTTGCGATATACGACTGGCCAGTGATGACATTAAATTTGGTTTCCCGATTGCACGTACGTTGGGTAATTGCCTCTCGGTTGGTAATCTGTCGCGCTTGGTTGAATTACTGGGCGCGCCTCGTACCCGAGATATGCTGATCACCTCCCGGCTCATAGAATCTGATGAAGCGCTAAGTATCGGGCTTGTTATCGAAACAGTGGCAGACCCTATGACGCGCGCTCTGGAGCTGTGCGAACAATTAAGCGGGCACGCGCCGCTCACCATTGCCGCTTCAAAAGAGGGTTTGCGTCGTTTGCGCGAACACGCCGCTAATGTTCATGGTGATGACTTAATTATCCAGTGTTACACCAGTGAGGATTTTCGCGAGGGTATGGATGCCTTTTTAGCAAAGCGTAAGCCGCAATGGAAGGGCCGATAACGCGTGAAAATAAAACGGTGGGTGTCAGGTCGCGATTTGCGTGGGAGCATTGGTCCAACCGGCGTGAAGCGTAAATGAACCACACACACAATATCATCATTGACACTGATCCCGGTCAGGATGATGCCATTGCCATTTTACTTGCGTTGGCCAGTCCCGAGCTCCATGTGCTTGGCATAACAGCCGTAGCCGGCAATGTGCCATTGCAACTGACTCACAGTAATATCCGTAAAGTGTGCGAACTGGTTTATAAGACCAACATAAAAGTATTTGCCGGTACCGATAAGCCCATGAAGCGCAATTTGGTTACAGCGGAGTACGTGCACGGTGAAACAGGGCTTAACGGAACACAATTGCCTGAGCCCAGCATGCCGTTGCAGTCCAAACATGCCGTGGACTTTATTATTGACACGGTTCAAACACAGCCGGAAAAATCCATCACACTGTGTACCTTGGGTCCCTTAAGCAACGTTGGGCTAGCGCTAGAAAAAGCACCGGAAATTGCTCCGCGTATAAAACAGTTGGTGATGATGGGAGGAGGCTTGTTTGAAGGTGGTAACGTGACCCCCGTTGCCGAATTTAATATCTATGTCGACCCAGATGCGGCCAGGCTGGTCTTTGAATCGGGTATTCCCATAGTAGTCATGCCATTGGATGTTACCCATAAAGCGTTAACCACTAAAAAACGTATTGAGGCGTTTCGAGCACTTGATTCAACAGTAGGTTCGGTGTCGGCCGACTGGCTGGATTTCTTCGAGCGTTTCGACGAAGACAAATACGGCACCGACGGTGGTCCATTACACGATCCGAACGTGATTGCCTATTTACTTAAACCAGAGCTGTATTCAGGACGGCACATCAATGTTGAGATTGAAACCCAATCGGCGTTAACACTCGGGATGACGGTTGCAGACTATTGGCGGGTGACAGAAAAACCCAGAAATGCAGTTTGGGTAACAGATGTTGACGCTGATGGATTTTTTGATCTCATACTGAAACGGTTTGCGCAATTTAATTAAGGCGTAAACTCGAATCAAACTAAATAATGCCTACCATCAATAGTGCAATAATTTCCCGGAGTAATTAACCAATGCAATATCACTTGCACGGTTACAGTAGCGGCGATCCAGCTATTGTATCAAAAGCAGATCGGGTGGGTGAAAGTCCCGATAAAGTCGACGTGTTGATCATTGGTTGTGGTCCTTCTGGTCTTACACTGGCATCGCAGCTGGCTTATTTTGGGGATATCAACACGCGAATTGTAGAAGCAAAAACAGGTCCGTTAACAGTCGGTCAAGCCGATGGGGTAGCTTGCCGGTCCATGGAAATATTTGAAGCTTTTGGTTTTGCAGACAAAGTAAAAAAAGAAGCCTATTGGGTTAATGAAGTGGCTTTTTGGCGACCCAATACACAGGGTGACAATGTCATTGCCCGCGCAGATCGTATTCAAGATGTGGAAGACGGTTTATCAGAAATGCCACACACCATTTTGAATCAGGCGCGAATCCATGATTTTTACCTTGAGTACATGCGTCATTCAGCGCGCCGCATGGTACCCGATTATCAGAAAAAGTTGATCGACCTGAAACGCGACAATACGAAAAACTACCCATTGGTGGCGACATTCGAATTGGCGGACGGTACTCATGAGGTTATTAACGCCCAATACGTTGCAGGTTGTGATGGCGCAAGAAGTAAAGTACGTGCGTCGCTGGGTTATGAGCTAAAGGGTGAGGCAGCGCGACAGTTGTGGGGCGTCATGGATGTGCTTGCTATAACTGATTTTCCTGATATACGCCTCAAAGCTGCAGTTCAATCAGCTGATCACGGCAGCATACTCATTATTCCGCGTGAAGGTGGCTATATGGTGCGCATGTACATCGAAGTGGATGAACTGCGTGAAGACGAACGCGCCTCAGACCGAATTCTCAGTATTGAAGCCTTAATACAAAAAGCACAATCCATTCTTCACCCATACCAGCTTGATGTAAAAGAAGTTGCCTGGTGGTCTGCTTACGAAATTGGGCAGCGCGTTTGTGATTCATTTGACGATACTAAAACCGTAACAGGTGAAGTGGAACCGCGCGTTTTTATCGCCGGTGATGCGTGTCATACACACAGTCCGAAGGCGGGTCAGGGTATGAATGTGGCTATTGCTGATGCCTTTAACCTGGGATGGAAACTTGCCGCAGTGGTGCGAGGTCAAGCTGATAAAGCGTTGCTTAAAACCTATAATGAAGAACGCCAGGCCAAAGCAAAAGAGTTGATCGATTTTGATCGTGACATGGCACGCTTGTTCAGCGCAAAATCTCAAAGTAAAACTGATGCAGCACAGTTTCAACGCTACTTTAGTAAACATGGACGATATACCGCTGGTGTAGAGACACAGTACGACGCCTCTTTAGTAACCGTTGAGCCCGGTAAACATCAGGCACTGGCGGAAGGTTATCTGGTGGGTAAGCGGTTCCATTCGGCACCGGTAATCAGACTTGCCGATGCAAAACCTATGGAGCTGGGACACATTTTAAAGGCAGATGGGCGTTGGAGAATTGTTGGTTTCGCACCTGTTGATTCTGGGATAACGCCGAATGGTCTTATCGGCGAAGTGTGCAATTATCTCCAAACAGATATTCATAGCCCAATTGTGCGATACACACCTTCCGATGGCGGCGTGGATTCTGTGATCGATTTTCGAATGGTTTTTCAGCAAGGTCACAAAGAGATTGCTGTTAACAAGCTACCCAAGTTGCTGGCCCCTGCGAAAGGTCGCTACGCACTGACCGATTATGAAAAAGTGTTTTGTGCAAATTTAAAAGAGGGTAAAGACATTTTTGATCTACGTCGTATAAATCGGGCTAAGGGCGCACTGCTTGTTGTGCGGCCAGATCAGTATGTTTCCTGTGTAGTGCCGATGGCCGAATACACTTTGCTATCTGGTTTTTTTGATCGGTTTATGCTGACTCCGCAAGCTTGAGCAATATTTTATTGTTCGCGCTTGCGCATAATCTGTATCAAAAAGTCCCGTTAGTTTATATCCACCGGCTTTGAGCGCATGCGTGATACTGTTTCGCGCTCAGCACGTTTGCATCGCAAGGGGGGCAGACCCTTATCCATTAGCGCCATATCCTCCAATACCATGTCGCCCATTTGTTTAAACGCAATATCTAACGCCCCAGCTCGATGTGCAGATCTGATAAAACCATTGAGCTGGCGAACCTGGTGATTCTCGGGCACTGGTTCCTCGGGGTATACATCGGATGCAGCCAGTATATGGCCCGATTCAACTGCGGCTATTAAATCATCAAAGTTCACGACTTCGGCTCGGCTAAGCAATATGAATCTTGTGCCAGGCTTCATTTTGGCAAATACTTTGGCGTCCAAAAATCCGGCGTTGTCGCTGGTCACTGATGCCACTACAAAAATCACATCACTGTTTGTTATCACTTGCTCGAATGAGGCTGGAGTGACATCGGCATCTGTCAGCAATGATGGTGGCAGCCAGGGGTCATAGACCGAGATATCTGCCCGAAATCCTGTGAGCAACCTGGCGATTGCCCGTCCTAGATCGCCGAATCCTATTAGCCCGATGCGCGAGCGTGACAGCAATGTTGCCTGCTGGTTGCCATCGCCTCCCCATTGCTCTGTACCGTTTTGAAATGCGACGTCGGCGTCAATAACACCGCGCGACAAGCAAAGCGCTAATGCTAAGCCCAATTCGGCAACCGGTTGGGCAAAGACACTGCCCGTTGTAACAACGTGGATGCCTTTTTCAAATAAGTAGTCGTAGGGCATGTTGTTTAACAAATTGCTCTCGACGTTTAAAATACAGCGCAAGGCTTGCATTTTTTCAAGCACATCAAGTGTAAGCGGTGGCTGCCCGAGAATGTATCGAGCCTTTGCTAATGTAGTGTTGCTCAGCGCGGCTACATCGAAGGGATCAACCTCCACTACTTCGTACTGGGAATATAGCGTTGTCTTCGCAGCGTCGGTGAATATCAATTCAATTGATCGAGGTTGTGGCGCGCAGATTATTATCGGTTTGCTCATGTCTCCCATCTTAATGAGTTTGATGACTGACTCAAAGCATTAAGTACGCAATTTATCTAAAATATTTGGCTCAATTGCGTGCTGGGGCCGGGCCTGTGGACAGACCCACGGTTAAACGCGATTCGAGTAGGCTACTTTGTGGGAATAAGCCGGGATCATCGATTTGTTTTAGCAGCATACTGGCGGTTAACATACCAGCTTCCCTTACCGATGATCTTGTGGCTGTGAACTGCGGAACAGCGCCGCCATTATCAAAGTAAGACAGTTCGTCATCATGAATAATGACAGATAAGTCTTTGCCCATTTGCAGTCCTGCACGACCAATGGCTCGCCGGATACCTAAGGCAACAACGTAAGACGATGCAATAAAGGCAGAAGGGCGATGCGCTTTTTTTAACAGGGATTCTGCTGTTAGATATCCGAAGGTTTCGGTTAGTTCGGCTGAGGCCATAAATGTTGGATTGATCGCTAACCCATTCTCTCGCATGGCGTCCTCAAAACCGAGTCGTCTAAGCCAGGCAAAATTCAAACTTTCATCACCATTGATCAGTGCGATATCACTGTGCCCCAAGTCAATCAGTAGTTGTGTGGCCTGCTTAAAAGCGCGCCGGTTATTCGTGTCTATCCAGTTATAAGCCGTTTTTGAGTCGCTGACGCGTCCGTGCACCACGTACGGTAGGCCGATCTCTTTTAATAGTGCCAGGCGAGGTTCGACCCTTTTGGGCGAATGAACGATGACTCCGTCGACTGCGCATTTAGCTGCCATGTTGCGATATATGGCTTCTTCATTTCGAGTTTCCGCAATAGTCAGCGTTAATTCGTAACCGTTTTGTTTGTATATCTGGCTGGCACCCGCCACAAATTCGGCAAATATCGGGTTCACGACATCGTGTTGGTGGGCAAGTGGCACGACGTGGCCAATAGACATGGCCCTGCCTGTGGCAAGGCTCATAGCCCGTGAATTGGGACGATAGTTGCCCTGCGCCGCGGCCAGCTGTACCCGTATGCGAGTACTTTCGCTGACCTCCGGGTAGCCGTTAAGCGCACGACTCACCGTGGTTTGTGACAACCCCAGCTGTTCGGACAACTGCTTCAGATTCATGGTTTTAGGATACTCTATTTTTGCAAAAATCGAAACGCTTTGGGTCATTTTTGGTAATATTTTAGTCACAGAAAAGCTTCATATAAAGATTATTATGGATATGTTGACATTAGCTTTGACCTCAATGATAATAAAAATCCAAGGCGCTTTGGATAGTTTTGGTAATCACTTATATGGAAACATCAGCGCCAAAAAACCTGAGGAGGATGCATGAAATTAATCTTGAAGAACGTGTTGGTGGCCGGAGTTGCCGCCGCTTTCGTGGTCAATGCACCATTGCTGGCTGCTGACCTGAAATTTGCTCCGGGCGAAGGCGACTTCAACTGGGATAGCTTCGAGGAGCTGAAACAACTCGATTTTAAGGGCGAAGAATTGACTGTTTTCGGTCCCTGGCTAGGGCCTGACCAGGAAACTGTTGAAAATGTACTGGCCTACTTTGCAGAAGCAACAGGCGCAGATGTTCGTTATACCGGCTCTGATAGTTTTGAACAGCAAATCGTTATCGATGCAGAAGCGGGCTCCGCACCAAATATCGCCGTATTCCCACAACCAGGTTTGGCGGCAGACATGGCTTCTCGCGGATTTCTAGCGCCATTGGGTCAGGACACCGCTGACTGGGTTAAAGAAAACTATGCCGCAGGTGATTCCTGGGTAGACCTGGGCACGTACGCTGGTTCCGACGGTAAGGACGAGCTTTTTGGCTTCTTCTACAAAGTCGACGTTAAGTCGTTGGTCTGGTATTCACCGGAGAACTTTGAAGACGCGGGCTATGAAGTTCCAGAAACAATGGAAGACTTGAAAGCGTTGACCGACCAAATTGTAGCTGACGGCGAAACGCCTTGGTGTATTGGCTTGGGTTCAGGTGGTGCGACGGGTTGGCCGGCAACCGATTGGGTTGAGGACATGATGCTTCGCACCCAACCTACTGATGTGTATGACCAGTGGGTATCAAACGAAATACCGTTTACCGATGAGCGTGTCATTGCTGCTATTGATGAGTTCGGGGCGTTTGCACGCAATGACGACTATGTTGCGGGTGGCGCAGGTGTTGTTGCCTCTACCGATTTCCGTGATTCGCCAAAAGGTATTTTTTCTTCTCCACCACAGTGCTACATGCACCGTCAGGCATCATTCATTCCAGCGTTCTTCCCCGAAGGCACTGAGGTGGGTGAAGATGTCGACTTCTTCTACTTTCCATCGTATGCGTCAAAAGATCTGGGTAACCCAGTACTTGGTGCGGGTACCTTGTTTGCCATCACTGATGATAGCCCGGCTGCGCGGGGTTTGATGGAATTCCTGAAGTCGCCCATTGGCCATGAAGTCTGGATGGCTCAAACCGGCTTCTTGACGCCGCACAAAGGCGTGAATGTTGATCTTTATGCTACCGATGCGCTACGCGGCATGGGAGAAATTTTACTGGGTGCAACCACTTTCCGATTTGATGCTTCTGACTTAATGCCAGGCGGTGTTGGTGCTGGTTCATTCTGGACGGGCATGGTTGATTATGCCGGTGGTAAAGATGCAGGTGAAGTTGCTCAAGGTATCCAGGACAGTTGGGATGCATTGAAATAACGAGTAGTTGTAAATAGTCATCAAAATCTGGAAAAGGATTTTCAGATTTGCTTTGAGAAGTCAGTGTCAAGGGGTATGAACTTTTAATCATTAGCGGTTCCCTTGCTCGCCACGCCATATCATTGGAAAGGAGTTAACATGCACCCAGCACTTCAAGGTTTACTCACAATAATTTTAGGGGTAGGTGGCTGTGTTGGCTACTTCTACTTTTCCAATCAATTTCTAGACAAAGTATTGTTCCCCGCTAAAGGTCCTAACGCCGGTAAAAACATCAATCGAGCCAACGTCATTCGGCCTTGGTTGTTTTTATTTCCGGCGCTGGCAGCACTTGGGTTATATCTAGCCTATCCCGTTGTTGAAACCTTGCGCATGTCAATGATGGAACGTGTGCCCGGAGGCGAACAACGATTTGTTGGGCTTGATAATTATCGTCAAATGGCATCAGAGCCAAAATTTTGGGAAGCGATAAAAAATAACATCATGTGGCTACTTATAGTGCCCGCATTGTCCACCGCTTTTGGTTTGCTTGCAGCACAACTCTCTGATCGAGTGAGGTGGGGCAATATCGCAAAGTCTCTCATTTTTATGCCAATGGCTATCTCTTTTGTAGGTGCGGCGGTTATCTGGAAGCTTGTGTACGACACGCGCCCCGTTGAGCAAGATCAGATTGGTGTACTCAACGCAATGTATTTATTTTTTGGCGGTTCAGAACCGAATACTTGGCTGACTATGCCTTTTTGGAATAATTTATTTTTAATGATCGTGTTGGTTTGGATACAAACCGGATTCGCGATGGTTATTCTCTCCGCGGCGCTGCGAGGTATACCCGAGGAAACAGTCGAAGCCGCCGTTATTGATGGTGCTAACCCTTTTCAAATATTCTTTAAAATTAAAGTACCGCAAATTAAGGGCACTATTGTCGTTGTCTGGACCACCATTACTATTGTTGTACTAAAAGTTTTTGACATCGTTTTTGCCATGACCAACGGTCAGTGGGAGACACAGGTACTCGCAAACTATATGTACGACAAACTTTTCAGAGCAAACGATTGGGGGGTTGGTAGTGCCGGCGCAATGATCATCATGCTGTTAGTGACGCCAATACTGATTTGGAATGTTTATAACGCACGTCAGGAGATGAACTAATGGACAGCATTGTTGGAAAAAAGTCCTCACTTACATGGGCTGTGCATATCTCCTTGTTAATACTCGTTTTGTTGTGGGTGTTCCCCACAGCTGGGCTACTGGTATCTTCTTTTAGAACATCAGATCAGATAGCCACCAGTGGCTGGTGGAAATCCTTTGCGCCTTCCGTACAAAATCAAACCCTGCGAGCAGCGCCAAGCAACGAACAAAAAGAGATAGATGGGAAGTTCGTTATAGAAGGTAATTTGTTCGAATCCGGTAAAGCTGCGCAGATTAGCGCATGGGGTGTTAGTTCGCGCGAGATAGATGTATTTAAGCCAGGTGATATTGGTGAATTAAGAAAGGGTGGGCAGGTTACCGTGCAAGCCAACGGGGACTATCGGATTGAACATACAGAAGCGTTCACTGGTAAACGCGGATCGCGCATTTTTATTACCGGGACACAAGATCCAGAATTTACGATGGATAACTACCGCAGTGTGTTGTTTGATCCAAACAATGCAGAAGGTATGGCCAAAGCATTTTTTAATACCTTGACAGTCACGATACCAGCCACCGTCATACCCATATTGGTGGCAGCCTTTGCTGCCTATGCGCTTGCGTGGATGAACTTTCCGGGGCGTGCGCTGTTGATTGCGTGCGTAGTGGGGTTGCTGGTTGTTCCATTGCAATTAGCGCTTATACCGTTACTCAGGTTTCACAATGATATCGGCATAGGAAAGGGCTATCTGGGTGTTTGGATGGCCCACACTGGATTCGGATTGCCTTTGGCGATATACCTGTTGCGCAACTATATGGTGGGTCTACCTAAAGACATTATCGAGAATGCGCGCGTCGATGGCGCGACGGAGTTTCAGATATTCACAAAGATCATATTGCCCCTGTCGTTTCCAGCCTTGGCATCTTTCGCTATTTTCCAATTCCTTTGGACATGGAATGATCTGTTGGTAGCGCTGGTGTTCTTGATTGACTCATCTGGTGAAACGACGGTAATGACGAAGCAGATTGTAGAGCTACTTGGAACTCGAGGTGGTAACTGGGAAATATTAGCAACCTCAGCTTTTGTCTCAATCGCCGTTCCGTTAATTGTATTTTTCGCAATGCAGCGTTATCTGGTACGTGGTCTGTTAGCCGGATCTGTCAAGTAACACATAGACGCGGACTATAGAAAAGTTAAATTACGATGAGTATGAACGCAATAGCACAATCAAACGCTGATCTTGCTGGTGACAAGGACTGGTGGCGAGGTTCAGTCATCTATCAGATATATCCTCGCAGTTTTCAGGATAGCTCTGGGGATGGCGTTGGCGACTTGAAAGGCATTACACAAAGATTATCCTACATTGCCTCTTTGGGTGTGGATGCCATTTGGATCTCGCCGTTTTTTAAATCACCCATGAAAGACTTTGGTTACGATGTCAGCGACTACTACGCCATTGATCCAATGTTTGGAACGATAGACGACTTTGATCGCTTGATTGATAAAGCGCATGGTCTGGGCATTAGAGTAATCATTGACCAAGTACTCAGCCACACATCTGACCAGCACCCTTGGTTTGTTGAAAGCAAAGCGTCTCAAACAAACCCGAAATCCGATTGGTTTGTTTGGGCTGATGCAAAACCCGATGGCACGGCACCCAATAACTGGTTGTCTATATTCGGCGGTTCCGCGTGGCAATGGGATGCGGGGCGTGAGCAGTACTATTTGCATAATTTTTTAACTTGTCAGCCAGATCTGAATTTACACAACACCGATGTGCAAGATGCCCTGCTGGATTCTGTGCGTTTTTGGTTAGATCGTGGCGTTGATGGATTTCGCCTCGATACAGTCAATTTCTACTTTGCTGACCAGCAACTGCGTGACAACCCAGCGTTGCCAAAAGAACAGCGCAACAGCACGCTGGCTCCAAGTGTTAATCCATATAACCACCAGAAGCATATCTACTCCAAAAATCGCCCAGAGAACCTGGGATTTTTACAACGCTTTCGAGCCTTACTTGATGAGTATCCGGCAGCAACATCAGTCGGTGAGATTGGTGACGCGCAGTACGGTATGGAACTCATGGGCGAATATACGAAGGGCAGCGACCGCGTTCATATGTGCTACACGTTTGAGTTTCTGTCCACCGAGTCACTCAACGCCGAGCGCATTAAATCTGTTTTAGAGAAGCTGACTGTAGTGGCTCCAGATGGATGGGCTTGCTGGGCATTAACTAATCACGATATCAAGCGTCATACAACTCGATGGAACTTAGACGAACAAGGGCGACGTCTTTACACGTTATTGATGATGTGCTTGCGCGGCAGTGTTTGTTTGTATCAAGGTGAAGAATTAGGTCTGCCGGAGGCTGATATTGCTTTTGAAGACATACAGGATCCGTATGGCATTGAATTTTGGCCCGAATACAAGGGACGTGATGGCTGCCGAACTCCCATGGTTTGGAACACCAGTCAAAACCATGGAGGATTTTCGGTATCCAAACCCTGGTTGCCTATTCCTGATGAGCACCTGCCACTCAGTGTCAGCGAACAAGAGCTCAACAGTGACTCACTGTTGAACTTCTACCGAGCAGCAATGGCTTTTAGAAAAAAATATCCGGCATTAATTGTAGGCGAGCAGTCGCAAATAGCGGTTACCGAAAACATACTGGCCTTCGAGCGAACATCAGATAATTCCACCCTGTATTGTGCATTCAATATTAGTAGCGAGGAATCCGTGCTGGGCCTGCCAGACGGGGATTGGGAGTTGTTAGGCGGGCAATTAGGTGCTTGTACTGAGCTCAAAGGCAACAAGGTTGTGTTAGCGCCAAATCAGGTTTTACTTGCTGAGAAGCGTTGACACTGCACGAAAAAACAAATAGAAGCGCGAAGTTTAATGCAACGGCATTATTCACAATACCAACTGCATAAGTGCATGAGTAGCGCTAATTATAACTTCTAATGAAACTCGAACTATTTTGAGGAGCTGAAGCGATGAGTAATTTAAAACTGGTAGATGTAGAAAAAACCTATGCAGGCTCAGTCAATGTGCTCAATAACATAGACTTGGATATACAAACCGGTGAATTAATTGTTTTCGTTGGCCCTTCAGGTTGCGGGAAATCAACACTGTTGAGAATGATTGCCGGTCTGGAGAGTATCACCAGTGGCGAGTTTACTATTGATGGTATGCGCATGAACGAGGTTCCACCTGCGCAGCGCGGTATTGCCATGGTTTTCCAATCTTACGCATTGTATCCGCACATGACTGTCAGGGAAAATATGGCGTTTGCGCTGAAGTTAGCCAAGAAAACTCCGCAGGAAATTGATGAGGCGGTTAACAGGGCGGCAGAAACCTTACAATTAACCGAATACCTTGATCGCTTACCCAAAGCTTTATCGGGTGGACAACGTCAGCGTGTTGCGATTGGCCGATCTATTGTTCGAGATCCCAAGGTTTATCTCTTCGATGAACCGTTGTCTAATCTGGATGCGGCACTGCGTGTTGCAACGCGAATAGAGATCGCTCAACTGAAGGAAAGCATGCCCGATAGCACAATGGTATACGTAACCCATGATCAGGTAGAAGCCATGACGTTAGCATCGCGAATCGTGGTTCTTGCCAACAAAGGCATTGCGCAAGTGGGCTCGCCATTGGATTTGTACGAAAAGCCCGAAAATGAATTTGTAGCGCAGTTCATTGGTTCACCTGCCATGAACTTATTACCAGGCGAAATAGTTGAGACAGGCACTCAAACAACGGTCTCTGTTGATGGCGGCGGCGGCACTATCAAGTCGAACGTACCAACCAGCGATGACAAAAAGGGCTTGCGTGTTAATGTTGGTATTCGTCCTGAGCACTTGGAAGTGACCACTGATAATTTCTATGCCATAGAAGCTACCGTAAAAATTTCTGAGGCATTAGGGGAAGTTACTCAAGTTTATTTTGAACCCGATGCAAATGGTATTTCTGCTATCGCAAAGCTGGTGGGTGTGCATAGAAACGCACGTAATTCTAATCTTCGGATGACTGCGCAACCAGACCATATTCACTTGTTCGCGAATGAGCACTCGTTGTTGTATCAATAGACCTTTAATGTATCTTGGCTTTTGCGGGGAATTGAAAATTGGGTGTTGATGACACTCAGTGCGTCATGGCATAGACCACAATATTGACTCCCAGCTTGGCAGCATAGTTTGTAAATTGGAACGGGTATTCAGGGTGATCCGCCCATTCCCATGCATCGCCTAAGTCTGTATTGAAGTTAATTAGTACCATAAGCCGGTCTTTATCGTCGAAAATGCCTCTAACATACGGCCGTCTACCATCTTCTTCGTGGGTTTTGCCGGTTCGTTCAAAATCTATACCGTTCTGGTAGTTGGGAACCTGTTTTATATCCTCTACATCGAACACCAGATTGAATATTGGATGCGAAGACGGAATGTCGCGGATGATGCGATCTGGGAACACTAACTGCATTTGTGCGACAAGGTTTTCCCAGGCCCAGCTTCCCCAGAAATCGTCTATCAACAAGAAGCCGCCCGCTAACAAGTATTCCCGTAGTGATTCGGCTTCAGTGTTTTCAAGCTGCATAGCGCCAACTTCAAGCGCGTAAATGAGGGGTAAGTTGAGTAATTCCGGGTCACTTAATTTAACGGCGTTCTCATTAGGTGATGAGTCTATGCTGCTTAATCGAGACAGCAAAAAGGAAAAGTGTTTGTCTGCCTCCGGGTAGTCAATAGACCAACTGCCGCCATGTTGGTCTCCCATGCCGAAGTCGTCAGTGAAAATACCACGTGTAAAATTGAACTCGTGTGTTTGTATTTCTGCTGCATTCAACACGGGTGAACTGACTAAAATACCCAGCCAGACATAGCAAAGTAGCACCCAATAGTGCATCAGAAAAACCGCCGATTGCTTATCCTGGTGTCAGCGTGACGTCCCAACGACCGTATTTCATTTTAATGTCATCAATGGTGCCTTCTTCAAGAAATATGCTGTTGGGGTCATCAGGGTTGGCCTTAGGGTCTTCCTTAAAATAGAACTCTGTTTCAAGGTATTGGTATTCGGGGTGCGAGATGTATACATGGACGTGACTGAGACGGTGGTTGTTGCCAGGTATAACTGATCCGAACTGGTAAACGCCTCGGTCGTTGGTCTCAAGAGTCCCTTGGTGGTAACTTCTATTTATGCCGTCTGCATCGGCGTGTCGAAAGCGGATTTTGACATTAGCAACTGGTTTTCCATCTGCGCCGATAACTCGCCCGCGAATACGCATCCGTTGTCCTTTATCACCGGGTGACCAGAGTTCCAGCATTTTGGGCTTACTTTGCTCGTTGCTGTTATTCTGATTTTCCTGTGCTGTTACAAACGTGGGTGTTAGAAGAGAAGCAAGGAGTAACAGGGCGAATCCCATAGGCGCTACACGAATTGCGGACATAGTTTATTCCCCTCACGATTGTTTGAATGAGCGTTTAAAGACAATATCGCTATTCAGTCTTATTTGCAAATACAGTGGAGGGGCCGAGCAAGCCCCAAGCGGGGCTAGACTCGGCTTTGGATGTTATAGCGCAGTTGATAGCGCCTTACTGATTTGGATTTTTATTGAAGCCAGCTGTCAACCGCATCGCTGTTTTCTTCAACCCACTTGGCAGCGAATTCTGCAGGGTCCTGTTTTTCAACAACCAGTGCGTAAGTCATTGAAGAGACAGTGTCAGAATCAAGTTTCACTTTTGAGAGCATGTTAGCGGCCTCTGGATGATCTTGCTGTAGTGACGCGGCATAGTTTATGTGCAGATAAGCTGTATCCCATGCGACGCCAGCAGTTGAGCGCTCCAGCCAACCGGGAGTGGCGGAGGGCTGCAGAATTAACCAATCAGACTTGTTGTGCGGTGGCTCTTTTAAAACTACCAGATCATATTGTGCAAACATATGATGTGGTGTGTAGCAGAAAAACACGATATTCTGACCTTTGGAGACCGCGCTATCTACCTCAGCAAGCGCGAGGGTTTCGTCCATTTCCTTGAGTGACATGGTGTTGTCGTAGCCGTACGATTTAGCCCGGATTTTTTCGATGTTTGTTGATGCCCATCCAGTTGCTCCTATCCAGATCTCACCTAAACCATCGCCATCTGTATCAAACTGTTCCGCTATCGCAGAATCGGTGAGGTCAGTGAGGTGCACAATGCCAGTGCGATCAGCGGTGTCTTTGGTGACGCACATCGCCTGTTCTCCCGCGACACCGTTGGGGTTCATTTTTACCGTATTTTTTCCATCAACATAAAGCTTTTTGAGATTTTCCTGGTTGGGTAACCAGACTTCCGGGTGAACATGCATTGAGCCCGAATCCATGGCTTCGAATATGACGGGATTGGTGCCATTTTGAAGCTCGACTTCCAGCCCGAGATTGTTTTCGAGCGCGATTTTCAGAACATGTGCCGTCGCTCTGACAGACGGCCAGTTGGGAACACCAATAACGATATCTGCAGCCTGAGTAGTCACACTGCAAATTGAAACAGCCACTGCGCATCCCAATGTTACTAATTTTTTTGTGTAGAGATTCTTTTTAGCCATTATAAACTCCTGGATATAGGTATTTGCGTATCAAACTAACGTTGCATCGGTGGCAGCCCGGGTTGATGAAACCCTGGCTGCCATTTTTCTTATCGAAGCGGGGAGTTAGTTTTCTGCTCGAGACAAAGTGGTGGTTTGTCCTGCAGCCTCGCGTCGTCCATCGTTAAATATGGCTTTTATCAGTGCAAAGCACTGCAACACCATCACCACCGAAAACGGCAGTGCACCGATCACCATGGCAGTCTGTATGGCTTTAAGCCCACCGACCAGTAACAGAGCCGCAACCACTGCGCCCAATGCGACCCCCCAGAATAAGATGTGTGGTCTGGCTTTTGGCCCTTCATCACCAGCAGCATTTATGGTGTTAACAATAAGGACTGCGGAGTCTGCGGTGGTAACAAGGTAGGTCATCAACAGTACAACAATCATAGCTGCCATGGCCCACGACAGTGCTTCTGAAATTGGTGACAGCATGAAATTTGTCATAGCAAAAATCTTATCACCGTCGGGTGCGTTCATGATCACGCCATTGGCTCCGCCGTTTAATTCCAGGTCAATGGCGGTGCCCCCAGCCCAGGTAAACCAGACAAAACACATGATGGAAGGAACGATCATAGCGCCAAGCACAAATTCTCTGATGCTTCGGCCCTTAGAAATCCGCGCTAGAAATAAACCGACGAATGGTGCAAATGCAATCCACCAGGCCCAGTAGAATACCGACCAACCGCCTTGCCAACCTTCAAGTTTGGTTGCCACACTTTGTGGGTCGCCATCACCTGACCATACTTTTATGCTCATCTCTGGCAGTGCGATTAGATAATCCCACACACCAACGACCAATGCCTGCAGGCCAAAAAAAGTCGCTCCAAAAATTAGGAAAAAAGTCAGCAGGATGATACTTAGTCCCATATTGATGTTGGATAGCCATTTGATACCTTTGCCGACACCAGAAAGTGCGGACAAAGTCGAGGCTGACATAATCACAACGATGGCAACGATGATACCGGTGGAATTTGCCGTACCTGCGTCGTTGGTTAGTCCGTTGATGCCAATTCTTGACAAGCCAGCAACGAACTGTTCAACACCAAACCCGAGTGTTTGAGCGACACCAAGAATGGTTGCGACCACCGCAACTACGTCGACGACATGCCCAAGAGAACCACTGAGTTTTGAACCAAACAATGGCGTCAGTGAAGAGCGCATGGTTAGTGGTAGAGCGCGTCGGTAACTGAAATAAGCCAGTGCCAGCCCTGCGATGGCGTAGCATGCCCAGGCACCCAACCCCCAGTGTAAAAATGACCACTTGTAAGCCATGCGAATGTTACCTTCGGTTGCGGCCTGTGTAATGCCTTGTATCACTTCAGGATTATTGTTGAAGTGATAGACCGGTTCGGCGACAGCCCAGGTCAGCATGCCAACACCGATACCCGCACCGAACATCATTGAAAACCAGGAGAAGTTTGAGAATTCGGGCACGTCGTTCTCGTGCCCCAGCTTCAGTCGCCCAGCTGATGGCCAGATGGCCAGTGCGATGCAGACCAGTACAAAAAAAGTAACTGTCCATATGTACCACGCGCCGAATGATGCAAGGATGAACTTGTTAATGCCATTAAGTGCCGCCCCTGATTGCTCTGGAAATGCAATTGCCCAAATGACTAATGCACCGATAAGCAGTTTGGAGGTAATAGTAACAATTTGACTGAATCCCTTATAGAAACCGCTATCGGCCGTTTCAATAGGGAGCGTGGTGAGAGCCGGTTGAATGCTCATTTTTCCCCCTCCGTGTGTTTGCGGTGTTTACACGTGTTAGATGTTCTTGTTGTTTTCACTGTTTTAATCCTCAGGTCTGGTTAAAAGAGCAAGCCATGAATATATCGAATGTGTTTGTTTAGAGTAAATTGGCCAATTGTTTTAAACAATGCTAATGTTGCCCAACAATGTTTCATAAACATGCAACGTTAGTTAATGCATCAGCACACATCACCGCATCGCTTAAGCAATGTTGACATCAGATTGCTAAAAGTTTTTATCACCGTCGCTGATTGCGGTGGATTTGCAGCGTCCGAACTTGAACTGAACGTGGGTCGCTCCACAATAAGTCGGCAGATATCCGATCTAGAAACAAGGATTGGTATGAAGCTATGTCATCGAGGTCCCAGTGGATTCGCTTTGACGCGAGAGGGAGAAATGGTCCTGCAGGCTTCTTATCGATTGATTGATTCATTGAACGCATTTCAAGGCGATGTTGATGATATACACCGTACTCTTCGCGGCACGTTGCGTTTTGCGTTCTTTGACTTGGCAGCTGGTAATCCTGAAGCTAATTTGTCAGATGCTATCACTAAGTTCGCTGAACGAGCTACAAACGTTAGCCTGGAGTTAACAACAGAACCACCTAACGTGATCGAAGCCGGTGTGTTAAGTGGTCGATTCGATATCGGTGTTGTGCCACTGCACCAGCGATCTGACGAATTAATGTTCCACGCACTTTATCGAGAAACGATGGTTCTCTATTGTGGTAGGGGACATCCGTTGTACAACGGAAACCATAAATCAATTAATACAGAGCAGTTATCGAATTTTAAGTACGCTGGGTTTGGATTCAGGTCACCAAACATGACCGCCAGACAGAAGCTCGGGTTATCGCTTGCTGGAAGGGTTCAAAATGAAGAAGCGTTGATGGTGTTGTTGCTATCCGGGCACTACATTGGTTTTCTACCAGATCACGTGGCTAAATCGTTTGTTGCCAGAGGGCAGCTAACCCCACTGTTGCATGAGAAAACCAGCTATCAGACATCGCTTGGCGCGATTGTGCGAAAGCGGCCTGAGCCGGGTCGTAAAGCTGAGCTGTTTCTTGATTGTTTGCTCGAATCCCACCGGCAGCACGCATTCGCCTGATGCTTTGCCTGAGTGTTGCTTATCTTGAGAATAACAAACCAGTAATAGGACGTGTTTTTTACCAACAAACAGTGCAGCGAAATTGAATTCGCGCCTAAAAAATACGTTTCAGCCACTGACTTAAAAGTGCCGTGAGTTTGTCCCGATCAGTTTGTAATATGTAGGTGTGATCGGCCTCTTTTATATAGTCTTCCTGCAATTGAGGATTGTTTCGCTGCTCTGGGAACATATCTTTGAGTTGACCCTTGTATGTATAAACATCATGTTCGCTGCCGTTGTAAACGAAATACATACTGACTCCCCGTTCACATAGCGAGTCGACTATTAAAGCTGTTTGCGCCTTTGGCGGAATATAGCGATAGTCATCATCGAGTGCAATAACTGCTTTCTTCTCTTTGTCAGACATGGCTGATGAGGCGGAATTTTCCAGCTGAGGGTGTTGCAGACTTGGTCCGACAAAGAGGTCTTTGAGTTTTTTTACCCACTTTTCATACATGAGAATACGCGGTAGGTAGAACTCTTTAAATCTGTATAGTTTGAATTTGCTTGTCTTGTAAGCGTAACCGTTTAACAGCACCAACCCTTTAACGCGTTCATCTTCTTGTGCGGTAGCAAACGCGTCATCAGCGCCCGAACACAAACCCAGTAAAACGAATTCGTGGTGACTATAAGTGTTTTGTATGTAGTCCATGGTGGTGCGAATTTCTGCCACCGAGCGTTCAGTAAAATATCCGCCCATGGTACTGGTTTCACTTTCCCCGATCCCTGACAGATCAAACCTGAAACCGGCCACTTGCTGTTGGGACAGTGAACGGGCTAACTCGACATGCAGGCGAGTTGGCCCAATATGATGGAGTAACCCGGCGGTGAGGTAGAGGATGCATGGCGTACTGCCGTTGGATTTAAGGGCAGGGGTATACACACCGACAAATTGATTGTCCTTGCCAAACGTTTCAACTGTCTCTTTTGGATGATAGTGATTCCATGTTGTATTGCTGATCGTACAATCTAAGCTTGATTTTTCGCGTGCTTCGTATTGGCATTGCTCGATATTAGTTATTGGAGAATTAGCGACTGAACTGCTGAGTAAATCTGCTGTTAAGCTTGCCAATTTGTTGATATGCATATCGACGGTGGTTTTTCGCTCGTCAGTCCAGTTATTGTTTTCACTAATATTGTGAGTGTAACAAGGTAGCTCCTTGTAGCTAACTGCCTCGTCTGGGTTGGCAATGAGCAGGTGCGAACCAAGATTCCACTCTTTTTCATCCATCAACGCAGGCATATTGCACTCGATAAGCGCTGATTGCATTTGAGTGCTAAGGGTTAGCCCGGCGAATTCACCGGCAGTGCTGGCATCACTTTTCCTAACACGAAGAAATCTGTATGTATCGCTGGTGATCTGCTGCTGTAACAATGTCATTTCCTGAAGCCACTGCCTGCCACTGGAGATCGGATCCCAGTAGAATCGTTGTCCCTCGTTAACGTGAGATAGATTGGTGCCGGCTGCGATCAACGCACCGGCTCGCACTGCGACTAAATCCACGACCTTGCAGTTCTTTGCTAATGCCTCAGCAGCGTCACGTATGTCTGCACGCCATTCTTCTATTGATATGACGTCCGAGCTGTTGCTACTTGAATTTCCTGTACCGGTCCAGTCAAATCGCAATGTTGTGTAGCCTTGTTTTGCCAGATTTTGCATTAACAGACGAAATGGGCGTTGTGTACGGCGCTGCTCATTACCCAAGGGCGGTACAATCAATACGCCGGTGCCGTTGTTCAATTCCGGTTTAGGCGATTGCAGAACGGTATAAAGTTGTCGGCCATGTTTGTTTACTAAGTTGGGAGTGGGTGGTGGCACTACACGAGCCACTGGTTTTCCCTCGATGTACCCAGCCAGGAGCGACACTGTGTCCAGGTAGAAAAAATCTCGCGTAGAAAGGGTAAATCCTAGTTCGTTTTGTATGCTTGAGATTGTTTTGACGGCCAGTAGTGAATCACCACCCAAACTGATAAAGCTACTGTCTGCCCCCACCTCTGATACGCCCAGTATGTCGCTCCATATTGCACAAAGTTGCTGTTGTACGTGTCCTACCGGAGCTTTGTAATTTCTATTGCCTGGCGTTTCTGCCTGTGAACCATCGGGCAGCGCCTTTCGATCAACTTTGCCGTTCAGTGTTTTTGGTAAATTTCTCAGAAACACATAACGGGTTGGGATCATGTAGGCTGGTAGGCTTTCACTTAGGTAGGTTGATAGTGTGCAGGCTGTTAAATCAAGATTCTCCGTGGCTATGTAAGTTAATAACATTTTTTTGTTATTGATCTCATCAGCTATAACCAATACGTCTTTGACGTCGGTATGTTTGTTTATTGCATTTTCTATTTCGCCGGGTTCAATGCGATAACTACCGATTTTTATTTGATGATCTATTCGGCCAGCGTACTCGATGTTGCCATCGCTCATCCAACGCGCCAGATCACCGGTTCGATACATTAATGGGCAGGCCGCTTTATTGAAAGGGTCTTTGTTAAATGGGTTTGGGAAAAATGCTTTTTCAGTTAGATCTGGCCGATTTAGATAGCCATCGGCCAAACTTGGCCCACCAATGTAAAGCTCCCCGGTTTCTCCTGGCTTAACCGGTGCTTTGGTCTCATCTAGAATATACGCCTCGTAGTTTAATATCGGCTTACCTATAGGAAGTGATTTACCTTGCCAATCTGGTGGCGGTATAAAAACTGTCGCTGTAACCGTGGCTTCGGTCGGACCGTACGCGTTTGCCCAAAGTGTGCGCTTGCTTGTTAATGCTTGCCAGCGCTGAAAATGCTCGGGTGATACTTTTTCACCGGTAACGACCATCAAGCGAATTGTTTCGGGAACCCGGTGATTTGCCGATTTCATCAGATCAACCCATTCGTGCCAGTAACCGGTAGCTAGATGCAGGGCAGTAATTTTATAGGATTCAACAATATCACTGAGTTCAATTTGAGCAGCGCTTCGCTGAGAAGGGCGCACGACAACAGTGCTGCCCATCATCAGTGCTGGGAAGATTTCTTCAATGGCGATGTCGAAACTGAGTGTGGAGAATTGCAGAGTACGATCGCTTTTATGCAGTTGATATATCTGCGCGTCTGCCTGGCAGTAGTTCAACAAAGCACGGTGTGAAATAGGAACGCCCTTGGGTTTGCCTGTTGAGCCCGAGGTGTACATTATGTAGGCTCGGTCTTCGTCCAATAATTTTTTATTGATTACCAACTTATCTGCAATGATGCTGGATACATTTTCTTTGCCGATATCATTGATTTTAGCGACATCGTTTTCGTCAGGAATAGCGTGGAGTTCTTTAATGTCAATCTGATTGTTATCAAAGTGCGAGCGATACTGTGGTGCGCAAAGTATCGCTTTTACATCCGCGTCTTCGAGCATAAAGTTTATGCGATCGGCTGGTAATGCTGGGTCTATAGGCACAAAGGCCGCACCGGTTTTAAACACGCCGAGCATGGCAGCAATGGCATGGATCGATTTATCCAGGCAAAGCGCGACACTATTACCGTTTTCGAGTTTTGATTCCTGCAAGTGGCAGGCAATAAAGTCGCTATAGGTTTCTAATTCTGCGTAGGTATAGCTTCGATCATCGTGTTCGACTGCTGTATCGTTTGGGTATTGGGCAGCGATACTGGCTATCGCCGATAATACAGTCGTGTGTTGCCAATCGGTTGGCCATACATGACTTTTTTGTGCAGCTAGTGTCCCCATGTTTGTATTTTGTGTTTACGGGCAAGCGTAATAGCCGCTTCAACTACATTGGCGCCAGTCGGTCTTGTGAACTGTACGTAGCCTCTTACATTTGACTCTAGCCGTGATATTGACTTGAATGCTGTTTTCTTTGCTGGCATAAGCGAAGATATCGGCCAATGTCAGGCTTACATGATTTAGTTAGCGTGCGCAAACTAGCTAAATGCGCGCCAAAGTCCGCGTTTGGAAAGTGTGTGTTGATTAGCAACATCAGGCCTAAATATACCGTGCCGCTTGCCGCCGCTGCACTTGCGGTTTTAGGCTGAATCAGCAGGTTGTTGGTAGGCTTACTCGGGCAAAGCTTATGGGAGGCGGGATAAGAAAAGCTTTGTAGCCTGATCGAAATCACTGACTTTGTTTGCAGCGCGAGCCACGAGTTGCGCACCTTCCACTGTGGCCAGTAGGGCTGCAGCCTCTTCTGCTGGTTCTGCTGAATGACTCACGCTACCGTCCTTGTTTGCCAATTGGAAGGTTTTCTCCAACCAATTAAGACTGTTACCGCGAAAAGCATCAAGCTCGCGAAGTGCCTCGTCAGTCAGAGAGTCTCTGCTTACAGAGAAAGCTGCGCACAAACATATTTTAGCGCCGCCGCTCAAGGCTTTGCGATAACCTTGAACATACGCCGCAAGTCGATCAGAAGCCAATTCTGAGGTTTCATCGATTACGGCCAGAGCTTCTGCGTGAGTGCTGGCATAGCGTTCGATTAACGCCACGGCCAAATCAGCTTTCGACGGAAAGTGATAGTGAATACTGGCTTTGCGGATACCCACTTCTTTGGCAAGATCAGCGTAGCTGAAGCCGTCGTAGCCGTGTCGTCTGGCGACGTTTTCCGCACAATTTAAAAGTTCTGTTCTTCTGTCCATATGCCTGTCTGCTGTGAACTTTTGAATGGAGGTTAGCGGCTGGGTGTGCCCCGATTATACCTATTGATAGGTAATGCAGCAAAAAAGTAGAGAATGTGATGGCCAGCGCACAAAATAGCACTTAGAAGGGCGATAAACGGTTGAAATGACATGAAGCGATTGGTTTATCGCCAAATTTAACTGTTGACAACTACCTACTAGTAGGTATACTCGGTATTGAAATTCTAGCCACAGAGAGATACAAACATGAAAATATATGACACCGAGGGTTTCCCTAATCCGGCGCGCGTGCGAATCGCATTGGCCGAAAAAAATGCATCAGATCAAGTCGAATTTATCCCTGTCGATGTGATGGGTGGCGAGCATCGTACTGATGTGTTTAAAGCTAAAAATCCAGACGCCACTGTGCCGTATGCTGAACTGCCGTGTGGAACAAACATCTCACATTGCACGGCCATTACTGAGTACATCGACGGTGCCTATGAAGGGCAGTCTTTGATCGGTGACACGCCAAAGCAGCGTGCCAAAACGCAAATGATGAATTTGCGCGCCGAAGCAGGATTGGTTGATGCGGTGGGTGCTTATTTTCACCATGCTACCCCAGGGCTTGGACCTGATCTTGAAACCTACCAGAACGCGGAGTGGGGCATGAAGAAAAAGGACACCGCGCAAAGCACAATGCGTTACCTTGATTCTGTGCTTGCCGAATCCGAATTCATTGCGGGTGAGAACTTTAGCATGGCTGACATTACGGCCTTTGCGGGAATGATGTTCGCAGATTTTGCTAAGGTTGAAATGCCGGATGGTTTGAATCATTTACAGGCCTGGAGAGAAAAAGTGGCTGCTCGTCCGAGTATTGCAAGCTGATTTGTCTGATCAGACCGGTAGCGACAGCGCTACCGGTCAGTCTATCCTGGAGAGAAATTGATGAACCACAATGACGATTTTGACCAGCGCGTGCTGGTTCATAGTGACGAAATCGATTGGGTTGCCTCACCGATGAAGGGCGTGGATCGCCGTATGCTTGATCGCATAGGTGATGAGGTGGCTCGTGCTACCACCATTGTGCGATATGCGCCAGAAAGTCACTTCTCGGAACACACTCATTCTGGTGGTGAAGAATTTATCGTGTTAGACGGCGTTTTTCAGGATGAGCATGGCGACTTTCCCACTGGTTCTTACATACGCAACCCACCAACAACGTCACACACTCCAGGGTCGGACAAAGGATGTACGATCTTTGTCAAACTGTGGCAATTTGATGCTGATGACCGGACCCCCGTTAAAATAGACATGAACAAAATGGGCTCAGTGCCGGCAGCGGGCCGTGATGGTGTGACTGTCATGCCTTTATTTGAGGACGATCGCGAAACCGTTCAGTTAGAAACCTGGTCGGCTGGTGCTCAAGTGGAAATTGATGCACCTGAGGGAGCAGAATTTCTCGTCATTCAGGGTGGGTTTACCTCCAATCAAGGCGAAGCATTGCGCAAAGAAAGTTGGTTGCGTGTTCCTAAAGGTGACAAGCTTGTTGCAAAAGCAGGTAGCGAAGGTGCAAAGGTTTGGATGAAAACGCGACATCTGCGCTTCGTTGAGCCACCTGCCGCATAGGGATTAACGTACTAAAGTGGGATGGCATGCTCATGGGTAATCAACGACCACTTGCTCTGATAGCCGGAGCCGGCCCCGGTTTAGGCCAGTCATTAATGACTGCTGCGACCGACAACGGTTATACCGCGATTGGTCTGCGACGTGCCGTGTCCACCGAAAAGGCAGACTCTAACGCGCAAATATGGTTGTCTTGCGATCTTTCTGACCCTGCATCGGTAAGTTCTACAGTTCAATATATTATTCAGCGACATGGTGCCCCGAAACTGGTTGTTCATAACCCTGCAACGCTAACAATAAAACCGTTTCTGGAAACCAGCAGTGAAGAGTTTGAGGCTTGCTGGAATAGCATGGTTCTTTCTGCGGTTAATGTTTCGCAGTCTGTGATAGCGCCAATGATTGACGCGGGTGGAGGCACATTGATTTTTTCAGGTGCAACTGCATCAATTCGAGGTGGTCGGAACTTCGCTGCTTTCTCTTCAGCCAAATTCGCGCTTCGTGGAATAGCACAATCGATAGCGCGTGAGTTTCAATCCGATGGTATACATGTTGTGCATACTTTACTCGACGGTTTGATCGACACAGCGGCCAGTCGCGAATTGCATAAAGCAGACCCTTCCACCATGATGAAAACGTTCGACATTGCAGCCGAGTATTTGCGTTTGTCACAGCAGCCGCCTTCGGTTTGGACTCACGAACTTGACCTGCGTCCACAACACGAAAAGTTTTAGTGAAAACTCATGTGCTTATCATCGGCGGTGGCTTATCCGGCCTTACGCTGGCTAATCGATTGCAACAGGCTAGCGTTGATTGGCAACTGCTTGAAGCTCGCCATCGCTGGGGTGGGCGAATTTTGTCAGAAATCATTGACGGCCAGGGTTATGACCTTGGGCCGGCTTGGTTTTGGCCAGGACAGCCACGCATGGAAGCGCTGGTATCAAGTCTCGGATTAAGCCGCTTTGATCAAGCGTATCAAGGAGATTTGTTGTATCAGGATGAAAACGGCCAAGTTCAGCGAGGCCAGGGCTTTGCATCAATGCAAGGTTCGTGGCGACTAAAAGGTGGGCTCGGGAAACTGATTGAACAGTTAGTGTCCAGGCTACCGGCAGAACGCCTTCATCTAAACGCGCCTGTTAGCGGCATTGCCGAGTGCAGCGTTGATACCGATCATCCAATCGAAGTCACTACCGCAAAAGAGACTGTGTTTACCGCGAGCGAAGTGGTACTTGCTATTCCACCGCGTATTGCAGCGCAATTACACTACGAACCCGGCTTACCCTCTACGGCAATTGAAGCTGCAGAAAATATTCCTACCTGGATGGCCGGGCACGCCAAAGCCGTGGCAATTTACAAAGCACCATTTTGGCAAGAGATGGGCTTGTCAGGTGATGCAATGAGTCGCCGTGGACCCCTGGCCGAAATCCATGATGCATCGCCAGCTGAAGGTGGCCCCCATGCGTTGTTCGGATTTGTTGGTACGCCAGCCAGCTACCGCAGTGAAAATGCGGATTCTCTAAAAAATGCAATTGCTGCGCAACTTTGTGCGATGTTTGGTGAGTCTGCAGCTAAGCCTGAAGCGCTGCTATTAAAAGATTGGGCGTTCGACCCTTACACGGCAACGAAATTAGACCAGATTCCGGTGAACCGGCATCCAGCTTATGGTCGACCTGCGGAATTAAAAGCCTTATGGCAGGGGCATCTGCATTTTGGCTCCACTGAAATGGGATCAGAGTTTGGCGGCTTTCTTGAGGGGGCGATTGAGGTAGCTGATGAACTTGCACATACTCTGATAAAAAATACCAAAGCCAGGCTGGCAACCTAGTGTTAGTAAGTTTTCATGTCTAATTTTACGATCATGCTTTTAGTGGTATCGGTATTGCTGGGATTGTTTAGAGCTGTGTATGTAAGAGAAACTGTGCAAGTCAATTTAAACAAGAGTGCCAATAGAACCTATTCGCTTTTTATGTCAAATAATGCGGGTATTGGCCTAATAGAGCAATACACGGACAAAATTCACTTTGTTTCCTGGAATCATGTTAATGAATTAGATTTTGTTCAAGACAAAAAGCATCAGAATTTCTTTTATGTTCCTTGGAAGTATAGAAGTTTTTTTTGATCAACGGGAATAGACCAGTAGGTTTGTAGAGTCAAGCAGCCAAATCGCTAGCTATTTGCTGCAAGAACTTTGATGCAGCAACCGAGAGATGCCTTCCCCGTAGTTGTCCAACACACAACATGCCTAGTTTTACATCTGTTGTACTAATGGGTTGGTGAGCCAGTGTCAAGCGTTGATCAGAACCGGGTAGACCTTCCGTAAATGAAAACGACACTAGATCGCTTGATTCGACGACGCGTTGTAGTAAGTAAGTGTTATCGGATTCGACAACAACATCGGCTTGCGTGGACAACGCCATTGAACAGCGGTCCAGTAAGTGCCGAGTGCCATTTTTTTTAGTCGGTAACGCTAACGGCCACTGAAGACAATCCCGCAACCGGATGTTGGTCAATTCTGAAAGTGGGTGCCCCTGACGGTATTGCACATACAGCTGCTGAGGAATGCTACAGATCGCTTCAAAATCTGGCGTGATATCAGGCTCGAACACGACGGCAATATCGGCATTAAATGATTGAAGCTCAGTAATGGCGCTGTATCGCGTGCAAACACGAACGCTAAACGTGATCTTAGGGTGCTGTGCTCGATATTTATTAATCTGTACCGGTAGTATAAAAGGCATCAGTGCCTGACTTGCAGCAATAGATACATGACCGCGTCGCTCACCCTGCAAATCGTGTATTTGTGACCGGACCCTCTCCATATCGGCCAGCTGCCTGCGAACGTGATGCACATAAAGCTCACCAGCGGCGTTGAGTCTTACCCCGTTTGAAATCCGATCGAAGATGGGTACACCAAGATCTTCTTCGAGTGCCAGTATGCGTCGGTTTAATGCACTTGAGGTAATGGC
>CALHOI010000087.1 GCA_938035525.1 uncultured Granulosicoccaceae bacterium | reverse complement strand
TTTTTGACTGATACGACAAGCACCCTCGATGTCACCGGAGGCCTGCAGCTTGGCATGCAGATTGTCAGCTACACGGGTGTAATGGTTAACCTCGCCATAGTCCATGGCTTGCATAATCAAGGTTTCAGCATCATCGTATTTGCCGGTGTCAATTGCTAAACTGGCTTTATCAGCCAGTATGACTCCTCTCAAACGAGCTAACCGTGGGTTGTCTCGAACCTCGTACCCCATTTCATTAATTAATCTCATCATTCCGGCATAGTTGCCACCCCATCGAGGCCGGTTATACCAAAGGAAACCGTTCCAGGCAGCGAAACTGGCGGGTTTTTGAACCAACGATTTTCTAAAGGCAATATCAGACTGTTTGCGCGGGGCAATGTACGAATAGTTTTTCCCAATATAGGCGTGTGCCAAATAGCTTTCGGGGTGACGTTCTAATATTTTTTCAAAAGCAACGACCGACTTTTCCATTTCTACCTTCATACCATCGAGCTTGGCTTTGGATGTTTTATTGATGTAATCATCACCTCGAATTTTCGCCCCTTTATGAAATAAATAAACAGCAGCGAAAAAATCAACAGATAAGTCACCTTGATAACGAGCAATAAATGCTTGTAATTTCTCGTCGTGACTGAATTGCAACTCTCTCGCCGCATTCCACATTGCACGAGAAAATTCAGCTTCAGTATCCGGGTTGGTTGGATAGGCTTTGTACAAATCATCGAGCAACCATTTCGCTGATTCGTAGTTTTCATCTTCAATGTATTCGGAAAGTGTTTTTACTTCGGTTTCACTGACTGCCACCACGGGGCGCTCTTTTAAAGTTTCTCTTAGCACATCCTCTACTATGGTCGTGCCACAACCCGTTGTGAACACCAGCGCCAGCGCAAAAGACACATAGCGTGCAATGCCGTTTCGCAAGTTTTTACTCATCAGAATGCATCCGGATATAATGTGTATTAAGTAATAGTTTGCACTAAAAGGACGTCGTGCAATGCATCAACCACAGTCTTGCGCAAGCTCGCGGTATTTCTTATTATCTGGGTAGATCGCATGAGTCTTCTTAATGATTCTGCATGCCCCAGTTTCATCACCAGACTCTTTCACTTTGCGCATCAGCAAATCCACGTTTCTGCCATAAGCGTAGTTGGAGCCAAATTCCAGTGCTTGAAAAAGTTGTTCTTCTGCGTTGGCGAAGTCATTTTGACGGATAAATAGATTAGCTTTGTCTGACAAAGCCAAACCTCGCAGAGCACGTAGCTCAGGGTTTTTATCCTCATGTGTTGTCATCTCATCTATCAGTTCTTGCATAATCTCGTGGCTACCGCCCCAACGGGGTTGGCTGTGATTGATAAACGAATTCCAGGTGAGCGCGCTGGTTGGTTTTAATTCAACCGCGGACCTGAACTCAGCCAGCTCGGCGGCATCCGTACCTAAGTAGGAATAGTTAATGCCGTTGTACGTGTGCGCAAGATAGCTATTAGGATCATCTTTAAGCACCGATTGAAATCGCGCAATAGAGTTAACAAGATTATCGCGTAGCGAATTTAGTTTTTTGGTTTCAGTATCCGGCACAAACTTGGTCCCTCTGGCCTTGACCCCGGTTTCATGAAAATAAAGGGCAGACATGAATCTCTGAGCTACGCCGTCACTATTGAGCTTCAAAAAACCATCTAATTCAGGCTGATGCTTTTTTGGCAAATTAAATACAGCCGACCTGAGCTCTGATAAAAATTGTTTTTCAGCCTTGGCGCTACTGGGGTATGCAGCATAAAGCGTATTTAACCGGTCAGTGGCCGCCGAATAGTCCCTGTTCTTAATTAGATGGTACATCGTTGTGCCTTTGCGCTTGTTACTGTTGCCGCTGCTTGCGCAACTTGTCAGCATGGTGCACAACAGAAAAAGTGCTATTGAACAAGTGATGGATTTATTCATTGTTTGTTTGCTCTACAAAAAACATCAAATTATGAAAACCGCTGGTTTTACCACAATAAGCATCAGCACACTAAGACAAAACTGAGGCTGATAACAATACTGCCAACATCAGTGTAGCTAAGACGCTTTTTGCATGTTAGCAACCTAGCGTTAATAGCCCAGCCTATACTTTTGGCTGGGATTGCCTCCATGGAGTCCGATAACCCGCAGTCAGTCTGGGATTAACGGCTTTGCATGTCCTCTTATTTGTGACCTAAAATGTGTGCCGGTAGCCAGCACTGAGCAAAGTGTTATCAGCCACCCAGTCAATTCCTGCAAACACACTCCCACCGCTAAGCGGCTGAACGATCCCAACACCTAATGTCATGCCCGACTCGCCTCTATAAGGCACACGTGTCGAATACTGCAAGGGTTGAATCCCCACACGTACTGTTTGTGCCTGTGTACTCGAATAAGACACATTGGCAAACCAGCTAAAACCGTTTTCATACAGTGGATCAATAGGGCTGACTACAAAGCCTGCAGACCATTGAGACTGATGCAAGTTGAGCTGTTCTTGCTGAGCGCTTAGCGAGTCTCCAAGCTGTTTTAACTGTCCACCCGAGCTTGATTGATGAAACGCACTTTTAAAAGCAACATTTAAACGATTAAACCCATCAGGAACGGAGAAAATAATCCCTCCCCCAATGCCCACACCCTGAAAATCTGCAAGCTTTGCAGTGTCCAACGGTAAGTTAAACGATTCAACATGCGCTACGTCGATATACACGGCTAAGTGGCGAACTGGTTTTATGTTGAATCGCAGCGCACTCCAAAGCAGTTGATCAGAATACTGGCTTACACCAACCTCAACCGATTTGTTAGCGAATCGCGACACATCAGCACCTCGCCCAGGTACCAAGCCCATGAGCTCGGCTTGCACTGGAAACACAAACAAATAAGTAACCGGGATAAATGCGATAGCGCGACGTTGCCGGATAATGAAACGACTGAATCGTTTTAAAGGTAACTTGGCATTCATGTGTGGACCTCCGTGTCCAGCAGATTGGCTTTGAAAAAAATGACATTATCAGGCCGCTGGGGTGAAGGCAAACTATCAAAAGGATGGGATAAAAAAACCCCTGGCAGTAGGATTAACCAGCCTGCCAGGGAAGTTCCCTCGGAGACTAGTTAAATGAATATCGGAATCCGGCACCCAGCTGAGAGTTTCCATCGATGTACTCAGCACCACCGTATACCTCACCAAACGATAAAGGCATGACGAATCCTGCACCAACGGTGACACCGACATTGTCTTTTTCGCCATCCACCGCAATCTTTAAGTCTGTAGTGATACTGCTGTAGCCGGCCGATGCATACCAGGTTCCACCGTTACTCATCTTTTCCAGTGGACTGACCAACAATTTAGCGGCTAATGCTGTCAGGTCTATCGCAGACTCAATATCTCTGCCTTCGAACTGCAGATTAACCGTATCCACAACTTCAATGCTGTGATAGGTGGCCTTGAATGACGTATTGTAGCCATCGATTAAATCGGGAACCTGGTAAATGACACCGCCACCAAAACCATTGCCCTCATGGTCAACAGAAAGATTGCCTAGTTCCACCGATTTTAATTCAAACTTCATGGCATCAGCAAAAACCATCACATTTTCATTGACTTTAAAATTA
>CALHOI010000086.1 GCA_938035525.1 uncultured Granulosicoccaceae bacterium | reverse complement strand
CAGCAATTGGTCTTACCTGGATTTAACGCCAATGGGTAGACAGGAAAATTGGGAAGATTCACCAACTGGAATAAAACAAGGCGCCCCATACCAATGGTGGCGCCTGCATGATTTGTACGCAACTTGAGTTTTGAGCTTAGGCAAGCTCGCGCTAAGGGCTGAGGCCGTATCTACTTTTCCAGTACCCATGTTGCCCACGAGTCGCGTTGGCCATTGACGTACATCGTTTGCGTCAAAGTGATGTTCTTTCCATGCTTGGCAAGCGTCGTGTCAATTTGTTGCAGCATTGAGTAGTTTGTTACTCCGAGTGCTGCCAGTCTTTCATCGCCCCGATTTGCTAGCACCGGGTCATCAAAACGCAGCGAGTTGGCTCTGCGAAACACCATAGAGGTGGAGATGGCGTTATCCGAAACCATTTGCCATTGCGCTGCTGTTGGAATATCAACAATCACTCTATCATTGAATTCAATGGATTCTTCATCGCTGCTAGCAGACTCCAAAAAGTGCAGGCGTTGCTCACCCGATTCCTTTTCACTGTAGAAACCAGGCCGTAGCTCACTTTTAAATGGGACCGCGCGTCGCTCATGCGGTGCACCTTTACACAGGGTTCTGACACCCTCGCCAGACACATAATGGCGATCACTGAACAATCCCAACACGTCGAGCAGCGCTTGCGCTTTTTTGGAATCTGCTTCAATAGAAGCACCATTTGATGCCAAGGGCATGTTAGCGTTTGCACTGGTAAATTCTACATCCCAGTATTGTTCGCCCAGGTGCTCGTGCAGTGGCGAGCGTTGATCGCACACATTGGCTAATGCTGGTCGGTTAGCCAAAGCCAACACCGCGGCAGCCGCCAACAAAATTCCGTATTGCTGATTGTTCATAGAAACCTCCGTGATCACATGCTAGAGAATGTGCGTGTTAGGCTGTGTATACGGGCTCACAAAATAATCTTGCGGTGGCCGGCATAGCACAACGAATGCAGTGAGCTTTGAACTGGTTGGTGTTTTCAGGCTTCTGTATGAACCTTTGGCTTGCTACGGTAGGACGTGCATTAAGTGCTTTGGAGGGTGCTTTTTTAGTCCTTATGGAGGTGATGTAGTAGAGGCGATGTACTAGAGCTGAGTTATTAGAGGCGATGTATGCCAATCGAAACTAAACAATCGAGTCGTGCAAAATCAGAAACACCACGCCTTAAATCGGCACAAGCAGGTGTTGCAGTGGTGGCCGAGGGCGGAGGTCAGCGTGGAATTTTCACTGCCGGCGTTCTGGATGCATTTCTAGATGAACAAATTAACCCGTTTCAATTGGGTTTGGGCGTATCAGCCGGCGCTCAAAATCTTCTCAGCTATTTTTTGGGCGAAAAGGGTTATGCCAGGCGCGCCATAGCCGAGCTTACGGCAGCACCAGGTTTTTTTGTACCCTATCGTTGGTTGGGCTCGCGTGGTGTTATCGATTTGGATAACTACTTTAAAGAGACGGTGGAAAACCCCGAATACCGATTACCTTATAAAAGAATATCCAGTGTTCAGCGTTCCAGAAAGTTACTCTTTGTTGCTACAAACGGTGTTTCTTTAAAACCGGTGTATCTGGAGCCAGATAAACACACGGTACTTGATCACCTAAAAGCGTCAAGCGCAGTACCGTTGCTGTACAAGTCGCGGGTTGTCGTTAATCAGCAGCATGTGGTTGACGGTGGTGTCGCAGACCCATTGCCGGTGCAAAAGGCCATCGCTATGGGCGCGCGCCAAATCGTTGTTATCCGAACCGCCAGCGCTGATGCACAGCAGTCCAGTTGGAGGCAGAGGGTAGATGACTTGCCGATTCGTCGTGCTTTACCCTCCAAATGGTTAGCGATGCTGGAAGTACATGATCAAAGCTACCAGGCTGCACTTGATCTAATGCGTAATCCACCGGCGGGCGTTAGCATCATGAGCATTGCACCCAAGGATGCCTTGCGCAGTCACGCTTTTGGCAGTAGCTCGGTGGCAATAATTGAAGATTATGAAATCGGTTTACAAGAAGGACGCCGTGCAGCCCGGCGGCTACAAACATGGCTGGGTCAGCAAAATAAAATAAACTTGCGTAAACTCAAGGAATTAACCCCGACCACGTAGATTACATGAAACTCTATTTCCGTCTTATCTGGTTGATCCTGACCCAGTCCTGGCGGCCGCGTTGCACGATGCTTGATGCTGTAGATACGCCGTTTCGTGTGCTGCCCAATGATCTTGACGCTTTAATGCATGTTAACAACGGTGTGTACCTGACCATGATGGATTTGGGCAGAACAGACTTGCTGTTACGCGCTGGCGCGTTTTCCAAAATTCGTGGTCAGGGTTGGTACCCGGTACTGGCAGCAGAAACCATCCGCTTTAAGCGATCGCTTACCTTGTTTCAAAAATTTGTTATACGAACCCGTGTTCTTGGTTGGGACGAGCGTTCGTTTTACCTCGAGCAACAGTTTATTGCCAAAGGTAAGCTTGTTGCAAAAGCGGTAGTGGATGCGCGATTTTTATCAAAAGGCAAAGGCCAGGTAACACCTGCCCAGCTGTTGGCTTTTTTAGAAATGGAACAAGCCGCGCCCGAATTACCAGACTGGGTGGCTACCTGGATAGAGAGCAACCGCGAAATGTCCATGGAACTTGACGTCTTAAACGAACAAGTTAAACGAACAAGTTAAACGAACATGATACGCAAATGATGGCGAACATCGATGATTAGCATTGCACTGAATGAGTGGGCAAGACTGTTTTTAGCTAAACGAGGCTGGTTAGCCATTGTGGCTTTTTCCTTGGTTTGGATAGTTTTCTTAATGTATGTGATTGCACCTGCCGCCAGGTATCTCTCCTCACCAGAGATGGGCGGTCTTATCGATCTGATATTGGGTCGTATGGGTTCACGCACTTTGTCTGAGTGGCAGTCTGCTGAAATGGGCTTGTATTGGATGTTCAGTCTGTTTTTGTTGCCATTTTTCACCATGGTGTCTGCAGCCGATCAGTTCGCATCCGATAAAGCGCGCGGCACTATGCGTTTTCTGGTGCTAAGAGCCAGCCGCACCCAAATATTCTTTGGTCGATTTATTGGTCAGTACCTCATTCAGCTGTTTGTTATTTTGGTGACGTTCGTTAGTGTTATTGCCTTAATTGCTTATAACGCGCCCGAAAATGTAGCCGCAGCTTTGCAAGAAGCGCCGGTGGTATTGGTTAATCTTGCATTGGTGCTATTACCTTATGTAGCACTCATGGCCTTGTTGTCAGTATTTGCAAAAACTGCCCGCCAAGCCACTTTGCTGGCTATTGTTGGCTGGATTATGTTGTGGTTTATAATTTCTTATGTACAAAGCAAGTTTGGGCCGTTTCCTTTTCTTGACTGGGTGTTGCCCGGCTCACAACTAACCTCATTGGTCAGGTTAGCAGGCTGGGATACATTGTCTCTAGCGCCGATACCGGTTGCTCATACCGTTGTACTCATTGTTATTGGTTGGTTTGCGATGCAAAGGAGTGACATATGAGCCTTATTAATACTCAGGGTCTGAGTAAAAACTACGGTGCAGTTAAAGCACTTGACTCACTCGACCTGGTTGTAGAGCCAGGTGAACCCATTGCCCTTATTGGTCCAAACGGTGCGGGTAAAACAACCTTACTCAGTTTGTTGTGTGGTTTTATCCGACCCAGCGCCGGGTCTGCGCAAATGTTGGGGCACGATGCAGGCAGCAGTGCACTGCGAGGTAAGGTCACGGCCTTGCCACAAGACGCGCATTTAGATCCGCGTTTTTCCATTAATCGACAACTGGGCTTGTTTGCGCGGCTGCAAGGTTTTCGTGGGTCCAGTGCGAACGAAGAAGTGCAGCGCGTGCTGGACACAGTGCTGTTATCCGACGCTGGTGTCAAAAAACCGGGCGAACTGAGTCACGGCATGCGTAAGCGCGTCTCAATAGCGCAAGCGCTTATGGGCAATCCAGAGCTGGTGTTACTCGATGAGCCTACGGCAGGCATCGACCCACCGAATGTAAAAATTATTCGTGATTTGATTCGCACCGAGTCAAACAACAAAACGTTTGTCATTAGCTCCCACAACCTGGACGAGCTGGAAAAATTGTGCGGCACTGTCGTGTACCTGAACGAAGGTAAGCTGGTTGAAACCGGGCCATTGGTGGCCACATCCAACGACGGGTTTTTAACCATTCGATTACCTTCAGCACCCGAAGACCAGTTTATGCGTGAGTGCAAAAAATTGTCCGGGGTACTTGATGTACAAAGACAAGCGCAGGGGGATTACCTTATACAACACACGCAAGGGCAGGCTGTTGATCAGGCATTGCTTTCCATGCTGGCTAAGAACAGCTGGCAGTACAGACACCTGATTAAGGGTCGTTCATTAGAGGACCGTTTGTACGGCTGATGAATAAACGTGGTTTAAAAGTGGCTCCATTACTAGCCTTGAATTCAATGGTGTCCAGTACTGCGTTAGCATTCAGGAAACATGATCTGCGTTAATGCGCATTAGTATCGCTGAATCCCTTACACTGCATTGGTTCTAATATCCAGATTACCTGTTAACGTTTTATGCACTGGGCATTTGTCCGCTATTTGTAACAAACGTGCTCGTTGTTCATCACTTAAATCGCCGGCAAAACTGATATCTCTTTCAATCACATCCAACTTGGCTGGTGTTTCATCGCAGTTCTCGCAATCTGTCATGTGTTCGCGAGAGTGTCGCAGTGTTATTGCCACATCTTCCAATGGCCATTTCTTACGCGATGCATACATGCGTACAGTCATTGCTGTGCAACTACCCACAGCGGCCAATAAGTGCTCGTAAGGGTCTGGCCCTGTGTTGTTGCCACCGACGTTGGCAGGTTCGTCAGAACGCCAGTGATGCGAGTCACTAAACACATCCAGCATAAATTTATGATCGCGTTCAGTTACCGTGATTTCGCCCTTTGCCACGTTCGGCCTGTCTTCTCCGGGCGACGGCAGGAATCGTGATGACCAGGACGAAATAAGATTAGCCACGTACTCGGCATCTTGCGCTTTTGTCAGCAAGTGATTGGCGTTGTCCAGGCTAATAAAACTTTTGGGATGATGCGCAGCTTTGTAAATGCGTTCCGCTTCTGATACCGAAACGGTTTCATCAACGGGGGAGTGCAATACCAGAAGGTCTTTTTTAAGTTTTGCAATGTGCTCAACCGACGTGGTTTGTATGTCGTCCAAAAATTGCTTTTTAATGGTAAACGAACGTCCAGCCAGATTAACCTCGGCTTGGCCTTGCTCGTTTATAGTGTCGATGTCACAGGCAAATTGATGCGAAACGTGTTGTGCATCGGCAGGTGAACCAATGGTCACAACGCCACGTGATTCGGGAATGTCATTCGCGGCATTTAACACGGCTGTTCCACCTAAGCTGTGCCCAATTAAAATGGACGGGGCCAATTGCTGTTCGCGCAAGTAGTTCGCGGCCGCTATCAAATCTTGTACATTCGACGAAAAATTGGTGTTGGCAAAATCACCGTCACTGTTGCCCAAGCCAGTGAAATCGAATCGCATGACAGCATAGCCGTGTTTAACCAATGCGCGAGCAATGCGGCTGGCTGCTGCTATGTCTTTACCGCAGGTAAAGCAATGCGCTATGAGCGCGGTGGCCAGCGGAGGACTGTCGGGTGTTTCAAGCAGCCCAGCCAGCAAAGTGTTGTTAGAGCCGGGGAATTCAATTTTTTGGCGATTGGGCATGGGTAAGCTCTCCAGAGAATCACAAAACAGGTGCAGAGGGCAGTGTACCTATTAGCGCTAGGCGATTGCACAAATCTGCTGCCGACTCATTAGAAGAGACTCGGCTGGCTAAAGAAGTTCCAGAAAAACGTGTTTAATGGACACGTTCGAGCATGTTGCTCAGTTTCGCAAGAGCCGGGGCCAGCATCAGAGGCTGAGCTTCTGCAGTTGGGTGAATACCGTCTTTTTGAAAGTATTTTGCGTCCAGCGCGATTGGTTCCAGGAAAAACCGCACCAATTCAGATTCCGTGGCCTCGGCTGCATCCACGAACGTCTGCGCAAATTTCTCTGTGTAGGCCGGGCCGTAGTTTGAAGGTATTCGCATACCCAGTATCAGCACAGCAGCGCCAGTGTCTCGTGCCATGTTTGCCAGTATGATCAGATTTTCCCGAATTTTATTAAGGGAATACCCGCGCAGACCATCATTACCACCCAGCTCAATGACCACGATATTTGGCTCGAAGCGATCGAGCGCGGCGGGCAAACGGCGCAATGCGCCCTCCGTGGTGTCGCCGGAAATACTGGCATTGATCATTTCAATGTCTGGGTACTCTTCGACTAATGCTTTTTGCGCCAGCTGCACCCAGCCGTCCGCTTCGTCCAAACCATAGGCTGCGCTGATACTATCCCCAATCACCAGAACCTTTGCCGCTTGAGCCGGTCCACACAAGGCAAATCCAAGAAGTACAATTGAGAGTATTAGTTTCATAGCTTGTCTACAATAATTTGACCCCTATCTTAGCTGATGGGGACGCCAACCATGAATGTCAAACTATCCGTATGAATAACTCGACACAATCTGCCGATTCGGCAGCAGCCCAGCCGTTGGCAGACACCCCCGTGCTTAGCGGTTCTCAGATTGAGAAATCGATCAGCGGCCCCAGCGGCTTATTAACCATCCTGCATTCGCTGGACATTGCCGTTGATAACAGCGAGGCCATTGCGATTGTTGGGCCGTCGGGTTCGGGTAAATCGACCTTATTGGGTATTCTTGCCGGGTTGGACACACCAACCAGTGGTTCGGTTCACATGCTGGGTGAAAACCTGAACGACCTGGACGAAGATCAAAGAGCCAGACTACGCGCAGGTAAAGTGGGGTTTGTGTTCCAGTCATTTCAGCTGCTTCCCGGATTGAATGCGCTGGAAAATGTCATGCTGCCGCTGGAATTGTCCAACACGCCCGATGCCAGCGATCGCGCCATGACCATGCTTGATCAGGTCGGGCTGGCTGATCGCGCTACACATCAACCCTTGCAGTTATCTGGTGGTGAGCAGCAACGCGTAGCGGTAGCGCGAGCGTTTGTGTCCAACCCAGCCTTGTTGTTTGCCGACGAGCCAACCGGCAATCTGGATTCGGGTACCGGACATAAAATATCCGATCTGATGTTTTCATTGCGTGAGCAACTGGGTTCGGCCTTGGTGTTGGTAACGCATGATGAAACCCTGGCAATGCGATGCGACCGACGATTACGTATGGGTGATGGCAAGTTGACCTCCGTATGAATTTTCCACAACAACTGCGTTTTGCCGGTCGCGCTTTTAAACGGGATGTGAAAGCCGGTGAGCTGCGTGTTTTAGCTTTGGCTTTGATCATTGCTGTTGCGTCAGTGACAGCAGTTGGTTTTTTTACCGACCGAATAGGCAGGGCAATGGAACGTCAGGCTGCAGATATTCTGGCGGCTGATTTGCTCGCGACCTCTGGTTTGGCATTGCCTGAGTCCATTGCAACTCGCGCAATCGAGTTGGGCCTTGACACGGCAAGGCACACGCGATTTCCCAGCGTGGTTGTCAATCAGGATGATGAATCACAGTTGGTCGCGGTAAAAGCGGTCACGTCTGGTTATCCGTTGCGGGGTGCGTTAAAGCTTACAACACTGGACGCACCCACAGAGCCTGCACCGTTGGATACACCAGCGTTAGGTACTGTATGGATTGATGTGCAACTAAAAAATATTTTGGCCATCGATCAAGGAGACACACTGACCTTGGGTGCAAAAGACTTTATTGTCGAGCGGCTTATTCAGTATGAGCCCGATCGTGGTGAGAACGTGTTTGAAATAGCACCGCGTGTGATGCTTAACATGGATGACCTTGAAGCATCGCAACTGTTAGGTCCTGGAAGTCGAGCGCGCTTTACATTTTTAATGGCTGGTGAAGTCTCGCCAATTGATTCAATGAAAGACTGGCTTGAGTCTAACGTTGCCAGCGAAGTCAGGGTGCAAAGTGTCAGAGACGGCAGCCCGCAATTGCAACGTGCGTTAACGCGGGCGCAACGCTTTCTTGGGCTGGCATCGGTTGTTACGGTGTTATTGGCTGGTGCCGCTATTGCTCTGGCCGTTAGGCAGTTTTCATTGCATCAGGCAGATGCCAGTGCTGTGTTAAGAACGTTGGGTGCCACGCGAACTGAAGTCGTTATCTGGTTGGTGTTGCGATTGGCAATGATCGTCGTGCTAGCGTCCGTCATCGGCATAGTGGTTGGTTGGTTTGCACAATTAGTGTTGGCCAAGCTGTTACAAACCTGGTTCAGTATGGTCTTGCCCGCGCCGGGTATCTGGGCACCTGTCATCGGTACGCTCACCGCGCTCATTGCCGTTGCAGGGTTTGGTCTTATGCCTGTATTGCGTGCGGGCCGGGTTGCCGTTATGCGCGTTTTACAACGTGATTATTCTGGCCTGGATACCAGTGTTGTTATGACAACATTGATCGGCGTTATTGCCACTTATTTTGTCGTGTTGCTGCAATCGCGTGACTGGCTGCTCAGTGCCATCGTGGTTGCCGGCGTTGTGGCTATGCTCGGTGTGTTTGCGTTGTTCGGGCGCATCATTATAAAAGCGGTTCGCGCTGTTGCCGGTGCTCGTTACCGTTTAAGCGTTGCAGGTTTACAGCGACGAGCTGGTAGCAGCGTGGTACAACTGGCCGCGTTTGCCATGGGTATCATGGCGCTGCTGCTAATCGCGATTGTAAGAGTCGATGTGCTCGAAGCATGGGAGCGCGATATTCCCCCCGATGCCCCCAATGTTTTTGTGGTGAATATACAGCCCGATCAAGTTGATGGTTTTAAACAACGTCTTGATAATCAGAACATCAAGGTTGCAGGCGTGTTTCCAATGGTGCGCGCGCGTTTGGCGGCACACAATGGTGAGGCCACGCTGGCTGATGAACAAAATGAGCGACAACAACGCCGTGCTCGGCGTGAATACAACTTAACGTACTCTAACGATTTACCCATTGCCGGCGAGATTGTTGAGGGTGAATGGTGGGCGACTGACGGTACAGCAGAACCGGGTTGGTCAATAGAAGAAGAATGGGCTGCTCATCGTGGGTATGCCATCGGCGACACTTTAACGTTCAAGATTGCCGGCGTTGACGTTACAGCGCCTATCATGAGTTTTAGAAAAGTTGACTGGGAGTCGTTTCAGGTTAACTTTTTCGTTGTTGGATCGCCTGCCACCCTAGTCGATATGCCCGCCACGTTTGTCAGCAGTTTTAAAATTGACAGCGACTTCTCCACCACCACTGGGGGTTGGGCTCGCGAATTTCCAGGTATAGCCGCACTCGATATTGGTGCAATAATGAACAGAGTCAAAACATTGATGGATCGTGCTTCTTTGGCTGTGGAGTACGTGTTTTTGTTTACTGTCCTTGCAGGCATATGTGTTTTGCTTGCCGCTGTGCAAAGCAGTCAGGGCGAACGTATAAGGGAATCAGCGTTGCTGCGCGCCTTGGGCGCATCTCATCATCAAATCAAACACGCAGTGGTCGCAGAATTTGCGATACTGGGCGCTATAGCAGGTTTACTCGCTGCTTTTTTTGCAACGGTTGTGGCTTGGGCATTAAGCCGGTTTGTGTTCGAGTTGCCTTACGAGTTTAATGGTTGGTTATGGATTATTGGCGTCTTGGGAGGAGCAGTAGGTATCAGCATTGCTGGATACTTTGCCACGCGTCGAGTTCTTACCACACCACCTGTCGTGGCTTTACGAAATACTGCATAAGCTGTGCTTTCAAAGTGCGCGTTAGTTTTAGTGCGCGGCTGAGTGCTAATCTGTACTTGAGTAACCTGCACTTGAGTTCTAACCCGTGCTTCAACAGATTGTGCTGGGAGGTTGTGTGAAGCATACCTTCAGCGCCGACGAAGCGCTTTTCGAATCAGCTGAATCCACTGCCAACTACCTAGGGCAAGGATGCACGCGTAATCAATGCGTGCAGATTCGCCAGGCCGTTGATTTATTCTGGCCATATCGCCAAAGCCCAACCGGTTACCCCAATCCTTTACATGTTGCCGCGCAACTTAAAGACATGCGTGTCGATGTACCCACCTTAATTGCCACTGTATTGGGTAATGACGTTATGGGGCGCGAAGTGCCCGTAGACATGGTTAACGAAAAGCTTGGGGCTGACATTGCTGAATTGGTCCGGCAAGTGCGATGGCTTAATGAGCTCAGTGTTAACGATGCTGCTCATTCTGGCGGACTAGGCTCACGCGATCAGGCCGAGATGCTACGACGCATGGTGTTATCCATGGTAGAGGACATTCGCGTGGTGCTGGTAAAGCTGGGTTATCGCACCCAGCGTTTATACAAGTTAGTAAAATCCGAAGACCAAAAACGGCTTCAGGTTGCACAAGAAACGCTGGCCATTTACGCACCCCTTGCGAATCGATTGGGCTTGGGGCAACTTAAGTGGGAGTTGGAAGACATTGCGTTTAGAATTCTCGACCCCAATGCGTACAAGCGTATTGCATCGGCCTTGGAAGAAAACCGAATTTCGCGTGAAACCTATGTTAACGATTTTGTTGACGATCTAAAACGCCGCATCGATGAACAGCACATTCAGGATGTATCGGTTTTTGGCCGACCCAAACATATTTACAGCATTTGGAAAAAAATGCGCTCCAAGCGCATCGAGTTTAACGATCTGTTTGATGTACGCGCAGTCAGAGTGCTGGTTGACGACTTAACGCAGTGTTACAGCGTTCTGGGAATTGTCCATACAGCATGGCAACCGATCGGCCGCGAATTTGATGACTACATTGCACACCCTAAAGCCAATGGTTATCAATCACTTCACACCGCGGTTATGGGGCCTGCAGGTAAGTCGGTTGAAGTGCAAATACGCACCCGCAGTATGGATGACGAGGCCGAAAACGGTGTGGCTGCGCATTGGGCATACAAAGAGGGTGGTTCTGCCGATGCTGCACTGCAACGCAGCATCGATACCCTAAAACTATTACTCGAAGACACCGATGAAACCTTGCTGGAAGGTTTTTCTCAACAGCTGGATGCTGAGCGTGTGTATGTGTTCACCCCAAAAGGCGAAGTCATTGACTTGGTTAAAGGTGCAACCCCACTTGATTTTGCGTATCACGTACATTCAGAAATAGGGCATCGATGTCGTGGCAGTAAAGTCAATGGCAGTATCGTTAACCTGACTTATCAGTTGCAAAATGGCGATCGAGTTGAAGTGCTAACGACCCGTGAGCCAGCACCCAGTCGTGATTGGCTTAATAAGTCGCTGGGCTACATTAAAAGTCCCAGAGCACGTGGCAAAGTACGAGCCTGGTTTAACACAAGAGACCACGATCAACATTTAATCGATGGCAGAGCCATCCTCGATCGCGAACTGCGCCGGCTTAAAGCCGTTAACATATCCATTGATACGATTGCTCGTCGACTTAAGTTTGACAAGCCAGCTGAATTGTTTGCAGCGCTGGGCCGAAACGAGGTTACGGTTGCGCAAGTGGCGGGTGCCATTGATCATCTGAGTGAGCCCCAAAAAGAACACTTAAGCGTTGATCAACTAAAAGCCAAGCATCCCAAAAGAAATGATGCAATCAGTGTGCGCGGTGTGGGTAATCTGTTAACCAACATCGCTACTTGTTGCCAGCCAGTTCCGCACGACTCAATTGTTGGTTTTATTACGCGAAGTAAGGGCGTTTCAATCCACCGTGCCAGTTGTATCAATATGCTTAATTTGCCCGACGAAGAGCGTCAACGATTAATTGATGTTGACTGGGGGACAAAATCCACCGACAAATACCCGGTGGACATTCTCATTGTGGCATTTGATCGTGTCGGCCTGTTGCGTGACGTATCCACTGTCATGGCAAATAACAAGGCGGACGTTATTGCGGTTAATACGCTAAGTAATCAAGACGATCAAACAGCTGAAATGAAAATCAGCGTGCTGGTCAGCAACATGCAGGAACTGAACACCTTGCTTGAAAATATTCGACAACTGCGAAATGTGAGTTCAGTCGAGAGGCAAGTGTGATAGTTACGATGGCATTTTTTGCTCAAATGCGCATTTTCCCACCGATAAATTTTGATAAGTGCTTCAACTTAACGGTTTGCTACCACCTATCAGCGGTATAATCTGCCGCATGGCAGGTAATACAATTGGCAAACTGTTTTCCGTATCAAGCTTTGGCGAAAGCCACGGACTGGCAATAGGCTGCGTGGTCGATGGCTGCCCACCGGGTATTGAGCTTGACAGCAGCGACCTACAAAAAGACCTGGACAGGCGTAAACCGGGTCAGTCGCGCTACACAACGCAGCGTCGTGAAGCCGACGAGGTCGAAATTCTTTCAGGGGTATTCGAAGGTGTTACCACCGGCACCTCAATTGGGTTGGTGATTCGTAACACCGACCAGCGCTCTCGCGACTACGACAAAATCAAAGATCAGTTTCGGCCAGCGCACGCCGACTACACCTATCAGCAAAAATTTGGTCACCGGGACTACCGTGGTGGTGGGCGTTCGTCGGCCAGAGAAACGGCCATGCGCGTTGCCGCTGGTGCCATCGCAAAAAAAGCATTGCACAAAATGCATGGCACGCAGATTAGGGGCTACCTGTCGCAGTTGGGCCCAATTGAATTGGATACCAGCTCGTTCAATTGGCAGGAAATAGAAAACAACGCTTTTTTCTGGCCTAACGCGTCTCAGGTTGAATCGCTTGAAACCTACATGAAGCAACTGAGTAAAGACGGTGACTCCATCGGTGCAAAAGTGACCGTGGAAGCCACGAATATGCCGGTTGGTTTGGGTGAACCGGTTTTTGACCGGCTCGATGCTGACATTGCGCACTCATTAATGAGCATTAATGCCGTTAAGGGAGTAGAGATAGGCGCCGGATTCAGTAGCATCTCGCAACGCGGCACTGAGCACCGCGACGAAATAACAGCCGCGGGTTTTTTGTCTAACAATGCTGGCGGTGTACTAGGCGGTATTTCTTCGGGGCAGGATATCGTGGCCAGCATTGCCATGAAGCCAACCTCCAGCGTGCGCCTGCCTGGGCGAAGTGTCAATGTACGCGGTGAAGAAATCGAAGTCATTACCACCGGCAGACATGACCCTTGTGTTGGTATCCGTGCAACACCAATAGCCGAAGCCATGCTTGCAATTACTTTGCTTGATCACGCGCTTCGACACCGTGGGCAGAATGCTGATGTGCAATCAACCACCCCTGTTATACCGCCGAAGGCGTAACAGGTACTAAACACTTTTCGTTTTTTTGGAATAACCCATGGCATACAAAGCATCAGGTCGTTTACACAAGGTCTTTGATACAGAGCAAAAGTCAGCGTCTTTTCAGGCGCGTGAATTTGTTATTGAAGTCGCCGATGGTAAATTCCCGCAGATGGTCAAGTTTCAGCTGACTCAAGATAAGTGTTCACTGATAGATGATTATTCTGAAGGCGACGAGATCACCGTCGACTTTGATTTACGTGGCCGCGAATGGAACGACAAATACTTCACCAATCTAAATGCATGGCGAATTGCTCGCGGTGAGGCGCAAGAGGGTGCCCCGGCCTCAAGCGATGCCGCCAGTAGCGCACCCGCTGCGGCCACTGCTGACTTTGATGACGATATTCCTTTCTAAACGGGGGGTTTTGTTAAACCTATTGCAGCTGAAGCCCAAAAAAGTACCCACTAATCAGCTAGGCTACTCTTGCGTCCGGCTTTGAGGCATTGTGTAACAGTTGTTAAGAATCAGTACCAGTTTAATTCCAATTCAAATCGCCGAGATCTTGTGCGTTAGATTTTATGACCTCGAATTGTGACGTGTCTGTGTTGTTTTCAGGCTCATTTTGTTTGCGGGTTTTGCATCTGTACCATCTTCTGGTAGGGTACCCCCGCTACCTTATATTTATTACATAGACCGTTCATGCTTCACGTTTCAGGTTGGTGCACGCGTTCCAGATTGGTGCATACAAACATCAGAAGACGCAAAGCTAAGACGGCTAAAAAAGACCGCCTGAAAAGACGGCAAAAATAACTTGCTTAACACTCAAACCAATATTGGAAATTTGCACCATGAAACCATTCGAGCTACATCAGTCCTTGTTTAAACACAAGTCCCTAAAAACCGCTGCCAAGGCGTTCTCTATTGCCTTGTTGGCTTCAGCATCAACAGCCTCTGTTGCTGCCACAAAAGTGCAGTTTGCACTTGATTGGAAATTTGAAGGTCCGTCAGCTGCTTTTTTTGCCGCCGTTGATAACGGCCACTTTGCTAAAGCTGATTTGGATGTTGAAATTTCTCCTGGTCAGGGTTCACTTGCGGCTATACCCAAAGTAGCCACAGGTGCGTTTCCAATCGGCTTTGCCGATATCAACTCGCTTGTGCAGTTTTTAGATCAAAATCCGGGCGCACCCGTAACAGCAGTCATGATGGTGTATGACAAGCCGCCATTCGCGGTTGTGGGAAGAAAATCTCAAGGCATCAGTGCACCAAAAGATCTTGAAGGCAAAACTCTGGGTGCACCACCACCAGATGGCGCCTGGGCACAATTCCCGGCGTTCTCAGAAGCGGCCGGTATCGATATGGATAAAGTCACTGTCAATCCTGTGGGTTTTCCAACGCGTGAACCCATGTTGGCAGAAGGCAAGGTTGATG
>CALHOI010000085.1 GCA_938035525.1 uncultured Granulosicoccaceae bacterium | reverse complement strand
CTACCAGTTTCCAGGCCGGGCTTTTTTTAACTGGGCGTTGCTACTGCCATTTGCGGTACCTGCCTATGTTATCGCTTACGTTTATACCGACTTACTTGAATTTGCCGGGCCTGTACAAAGCCTGCTGCGAGAAACATTCGGCTGGAAGCTAGCCAGCGACTACTACTTCCCAGCCATACGCACCCTACCCGGCGCCATCATTATGATGATGCTGGTGCTTTACCCCTATGTGTACCTCTTAGCCAGAGCCGCTTTCCTGGAACAATCTGCATCAATTTCAGAAGCAGCGCGTTCGTTTGGGGTCAGTCGCACGGCACGCATGTGCAAGATCTCACTGCCAATGGCAAGACCAGCCATCGCGGTTGGCCTGTCATTGGTCATGATGGAAACACTCAATGATTTCGGTACTGTTGACTACTTTGCGGTTCGCACATTAACCGCCGGGTTATATGATGTGTGGCTGGGCATGAACAACTTAGGCGGTGGTGCACAAATTGCCACTATGCTGTTACTGTTTGTGATGATCTTGATTGGGCTGGAGAAAAGCAGTCGACGCAATCAGCAAAACTTTCAGCCGTCGTCTTCTCGCTTTAGAGTCAACGAGCGTACAACATTACATAGGCCTGCAGCATTGGCTGCATTTTTGTGTTGTGCTTTTCCCGTGGTTTTCGGATTTTTAGTACCAGCCTGGGTGTTGCTTGGTTATACCATCCAGTACTTCGAACAATCATGGAACCACGATTTTTTACTTAGTGCAGCACACAGCATCAGCTTGTCTGCAACCGCTGCTTTTATTGCAGTCTGTATTGGTGTGTTACTCAGTTACGCCAAGCGCTTACACCCATCCAACAACATGAAACTCAGCGTCGGTGTGGCAAGTTTAGGCTATGCCGTCCCCGGTGCCGTGCTGGCTATTGGCATCATGATTCCGCTGGCCACCTTTGACCACACCATTGACGCACTGGCAGAACGATTTTTTGGTGTCTCAACCGGCTTGTTGCTCAGTGGAACCGTTTTTGCGCTGGTATTCGCGTACACCGTCAGATTTTTAGCCATGGCCTACGGCTCTATCAACAGCAGCATGAAAAAAATCAGCCCGCATATGGACGACGCTGCGCGATCTTTGGGCCATTCCTCCGGGAAGATTCTGCGATCAGTTCATTTACCGCTGATTCGCGGCGGTGTGCTAACAGCCGCGCTGGTTGTGTTTGTGGATTGCATGAAAGAACTACCCGCAACACTGGTGTTGCGACCATTTAACTTTGATACTCTGGCTACACAGGCGTATCAATTTGCATCTGACGAATTAATTGGTCAAAGTGCTATTTACGCGTTACTGATTGTTGTGGTGGGGCTGGTACCGGTTATTTTGCTCAGTTTTCAGATAGATCAGTCGGGGGACTTGAATCGCTGAGCCCACTAAAACCTCAACTGTTAACATAGCTACACATGCCTCTTGTTACACACATGCCTCTTGTTACACACATAATATGAGCAACGAAGACTTCTTATCATTGTGGCCCACCACGTTATTAAAGCGCGTTCTTCCATCGGTTGATTCTGCCAACACAGATCTCGCTGCCCATATTCTGCAACTAGAGTCAAACCATGCCAGCCTAACCGAAGACTATTTAAACCAAAACCTGTTTGACTCAGACCATCCAGCCATAGACTGGCTACAGCAATGTATTTCCAAAACCATCAGAGACTACCTACAAAACGCACACATTAAATACAGTGTGGATTGGTCATTGCAAGGCTGGGCGAATATCAATAGACAGGGGGATTACCACTCACTTCACAATCATCCGCACAGCTACTTAAGTGGCACTTACTACATCGCGACGCCAAAACAACCTATACACCCCGAGCAACGAGCCGACACTAACCCGGGTGCAATTTCCTTTTTTGACCCTCGGGCGCAAGCCAATATGAATGCAATTGCCAGTGATGCTCAGGTGGACCCCGAGTTTCGCGTCCAACCAGAACCCGGAATGATGCTATTGTGGCCCTCGTTTTTACATCACTTTGTGCACCCTAACTTTGCCGGCGAGCCAAGAATTTCTGTGTCGTTTAACGTGGTTTTAAAGTGGCGGCCGGACTATGTTCCGCACCAGTAGATAAGGTTGCCATTACACGATACAACTCGTGTGAATAATGCTTGGTAAAATGCGGCGACGAAGATAACCATCGGTGCATGGGCGCTTACGTTGTGCGTTTACCTCTCCAGCGATCAATCAACCGCCCATCGATAAACAAAAGCCCTGTGCCAATGATGATAGCGCCAATGATTTCCTGTAAGCGTATGGTCTCATCAAGAAACACATTGCCCAGTAACAAAGCGGTAATAGGTATCAGCAACGTCACCAACATAACATTACTGGCGCCAGCACTCACCAGGATTTTATAGAACACGATATAAGCTAAAGCAGTGCCAAACACCGCCAGCATCACCAAAGACCACAAGGTGTTAACACTGGGCATATCCAAAGTCCACGGTTGGTCTACCACTACCACAACAATCACCATGATGATGCTGGAGCATATCAACTGACAAGTGGCTGATTTTACCGGCGGCACGCCCACCAGATAGTGTCGACCCCAAAGCCCGGCAAACCCATAACTTAAGGCAGCACCCAAACACAACACAATACCCAGTGTTTGGGCGGCATTCACTGGCCCATCGAAACCTCGTAGCACAGCTACCCCAGCAACCCCCAGAAGCACACCGATAACTCGATAAACGGTTAAACGCTCTTGGCCGAAACTAGCCAGCACAACCACGGTGAACAACGGCGTCATGGCATTGATGATTGAGGATAAGCCAACGGTAATGTGTGTTTGACCAAAAAAGATCAGGCTAAAAGGGATAACGTTGTTTAGCAGGCACATACCAATGTAGGGCCGCCAATCAAGCAAAGACCTTGGGAGGGAGAGTTTCAGATAAAAGAACAGTGGCAGTAATGCAATAGCGCCCAAAGACACACGAGCCAACACCACCGTTAATGGTGGCAACTCTTTAACGGCCACACCAGCAAAGAAATAAGCCCCACCCCACAGCACGGATAACAGGAGTAACAAACTCCAATCCTGACCATCCATTGTTTTGGCTGTTTCCATAGGAAGGTGGCGATGGCCGATGCTAGGGTTTCAGTTTATAACCGGTTCTGAACATGACGCCCACGACAACAATACAGGTCAGTAAAAACAACAATATCATGGCCAGACTAAAACCCATGCTCACGTCAGAGACTTCAAAAAAGCTCCAGCGAAAACCGCTGATTAAATACAGCACCGGATTAAACAGCGACACCTTTTGCCAGAACTCCGGCAACATATCGATAGAGTAAAAACTCCCACCCAGAAACACCAGCGGGGTAATAACCAATGATGGTATCAGTTGCAGTTTCTCAAAATTGTCGGCCCATAAACCAATAATAAAACCAAACAAACTAAACGATATGCAAGTGAGCAGGAAAAACGACAGCATCCAAAACGGATGCGCAATGCGTAAATCCACAAAAAAGGTGGCTGTGATGAGTATCAGCACACCCAGTATCATCGACTTGGTTGCCGCAGCCCCTACATACCCAAGCAATATTTCCAGAAACGAAATCGGTGCCGACATCACCTCGTAAATTGTGCCGGTGAATTTGGGGAAAAATATACCGAACGATGCATTGGAAATGCTTTGTGTGAGAATACTGAGCATCATTAACCCGGGTACAATGAATGCGCCGTACGGTACATCATTAACCGATTGTATTCGTGAACCAATAGCCGAACCAAAAACCACAAAGTACAGTGCTGTAGAAATCACTGGTGTGGCGATGCTTTGTAGCAGTGTGTTGCGGGTTCGACGCATTTCAGCGCGGTAAATCGCTTTTACGGCTTCTGTATTCATGCGTCTGCTTTAACTATATCGACAAAAATATCTTCCAGTGAACTTTGACTGGTGTTTAAATCCTTAACCGCCAGGCCAGCTTGCGACAGGCTGGTAAGCAATGCAGTCATACCGGTACGTTCTTGGCGAGCATCAAATGTGTAGGTTAATTTTGACCCGTTTGCGGAAAGCTCGAGTCCATACTCAGACAGTTGCTCTGGTACCGTGTCGACCGCATTTTTAAGTTCAATAACCAACTGCTTTTTGCCCAGTTTTGCCATTAGAGTGCTTTTGTCTTCAAGCTCTAACAATTCACCGCCACTGATAACCCCCACACGATCAGCAATCTCCTCGGCTTCTTCAATGTAGTGTGTTGTTAATATAATAGTGACGCCACTTTGACGTAAGCGCTCGACGATGGCCCACATGTCTTTGCGCAACTCGACATCAACTCCAGCAGTAGGCTCGTCAAGAAACAACACCCTTGGTTCGTGTGACAGCGCTTTGGCTATAAGCACTCGTCGCTTCATACCGCCGGACAGTTGTTGCACCATGTTGTCTTTTTTATCTGACAGTGACAGCTCTGCCAATAAGTCATCGATAAAAGCCGCATTGGGTGCTTTGCCGTATAAGCCGCGACTAAACAACACGGTATTCCCGACTTTTTCAAATGCACCCAGGGTGAGCTCTTGTGGCACCAGGCCAATGAGCTCACGGGTTTTGCGGTAGTCCTTGATAATGTCGTGGCCGGCAACGGTTACCGTGCCGGCACTGGGTGAAACCAAGCCGCATATCAGTGAAATAAGGGTTGTCTTACCGGCACCGTTGGGGCCTAACAAAGCCAGGATTTCACCTTCTCGAATATCCAGATCAATGCCTTTGAGGGCTTGATGTCCGCCGGCGTAGGTTTTTGCCAGCCCTCTGATGCTGACGATCGGTTTTGCGTTGTCCATGCACGCTATTGTGTCACAGTCAACGCTATTGCGGGATGATGAAGCCTACCCGAACGCCACTCGACGAGTTAGTCACCGACACGGTGCCCTGATGCGCTTCCGCGATAATACGCACAATGTATAAGCCAAGACCTAAATGCAATTCGCCATCGTCACTGTCTCGTTCCGAGAACATGGGATCGAACAATTGCTTTTGACGCTCAATAGCAATGGCGGGTCCGTTGTTGGCAACGGCCAGCCGGGCCCAAAGCTTGCCATTGTCTTCGAACGACTCAAGCAACAAGGTTATGGTGTTGTCGGTGGCAAACCCAACCGCGTTATTCACCAGCTTATCAAATGCCTGTTGCAACAATTCGTCTGCGGCTATGACGTCAATGTGTTTAGGTCGTGTTGGCAAGAATTTTACGCGTGCCGTAATGTTAACGTCAGGGTATACCTGCTTATAGCGGGCCAGTGATCCTTTAAACCAATCCAGCAGATTGATGGGCTCCATCTGGGCACGTTGCACGGTTTGTTCAAGACGCGTGGACTCAACCAAAGCACGAATAATGGCTCCGAGCTGATCAGCTCCGCCACTGGCCCGATCCATTAGCGTGACGGTTTCCGCATCAAGTTTATCCCTGTCCATATTTTCTATCGATGTTTGCACCACGCTCAGAGGCGTACGCAGCTCGTGCGAGAGTCGACTGGACAACGCTTCAAGGTATTTTGTGTAATTGGCAGAACGATCAAGTAAGGCTGATAAGTTTCGGGACAAGTCCCCTATTTCGTCTTTGGCATCGCTTTGCGGCAATCCCCTCACACGGCCATCATCAGCCACCGCACGCGTTGCCAGTCGGGACAGCGTCCTTATGCGCATCGACAAAACGCTGGCATACACCAACAACACAAGACCTGCTAATAAACTAACCAGTGTCAATAAACTAAATAAGCGTGCAACGCGGCTGGAGGAATACGCCGAAGCAAGATCTTCGTTAGATTCGAACAGCAGAAATCCGGTTGGTTGTTCGCCGCCAATTGGCACCAACGATCCTAAAACCACGTCTCGCTCATCGGTTATGTAGTGAACGGTGTCTGCTTCTTGAAGGGCTAATTGATCGGTTTGTTCTGTGGGCAGATGCAATCCACCCTCTAACGCAAAGGGCTGTTCCTGGATTTGTGGATCAGCAACAAAGTACGCAAATATCCTAAACAGTATTGCGTTCAGGAAACCTCGCTCTGCTGGGTCGTATTCGTACTCGACTTCGGTTTTTTCATACAGTGCATTAACATCGGATAACAAGCGTCCCTGTCGGTCAAACAATCGTGCCCGTGTACCGCGCGTAACCCAATTTTGCAAACGCTCGTCGGCGACAGTTGAAGCGTAAAACAAATTACCAAATTGATTTTCGTCGATGTCGCCATTGGTGGGCGTGTGGGTGTGTTGTGATGCCATGGTTTTTGGGTCAAGCGTACCCAACCATCGGGTTCGTGGCTCACCGGCAACATCGACATCGACAAATGCCAACCCGACGCTGCTGGAAGCTGGCGGCAAAGGCATTTGTACTTCTAACTGGAAGCCATCAGGCGTTGCAGCCCAGAACCCTCTATAACGTGCCATGCGAGCCCCGGCCAACGTATTGGCCGCGCCTGCTGACGCGCTAACGCCAGTGAGCGGGCCGGGTCCTGCTGTTCTAAACAACACATGATCAGCACGCTGGTTACCATGGGAGATAAGCAGCTCCACCGAATCGCCATTGACCAACATGGCCTGCTTGTCCTGGGTTTCCCCTTCGGCCAAGTCAATCTTCGGTACGGGTGGCAGGTGGTACACCACAGTGTCATCTTTGACATCGAGAAACATATACAAGCTATTTTCTCGGGTAGCCAACCGGACTTGCAAGCCATTACCATGAGCACTGAACTTCTCAGGCCGACCAGACAAGTTTTGCCATTCATCGGCATAGCCGTCTATAAACAGGGGAAAGCGTGCTTGTTCTGCGTATAAATCGGTAGCGGTTGCCGCCGCTCGGCTGGCTTCCAGTACGGTGCGAAGCTCGGCAGATTCGGCCAAGGCCAAACGCGCGTTCGCCACGGTGAGCGATTGGGTATCAACACGTGTTTGCCGTAACGACTCATCAAGCTGCTTTACACTCTGCCAACCAATGATCGGCACCGCCAGGGTTAACGCACCTGCCAGCAACATCTGTGTGCGCAGGTTCATTGCTTAGTAATCCAGACCTTCTACCCAGCGATAGCCCAAGCCATAAACGGTTTGTATGCAATTAAAGTCTTTATCAATGGCGATAAACTTTTTTCTGATGCGCTTAACATGCGCTGTGATGGTTTGATCATCCAGTACTACGTTGGCAGCATCCATCAATTGTTGACGGCTTTTAACTTGCCCGTGTTGGCCCGCCAAACAGGCAACCAGCCAAAACTCAGTGACGGTGAGTTCCACTGGCGTACCGCGCCACATAGCCGCAATGCGGTCTTGATCAATCGACAACGGACCAACCGATTGCACACTGGGTGTTTCGGATTGGCTCAGCACATCGACACGGCGCAGTAACGTGTTAACCCGAGTAATAATTTGCGCAAGGCTGATGTCTTTTGTCAGATAATCATCAGCACCCAGGCGCAAACCGGATATCACATCCAGTTCGCTGTCTCTGGCAGTTAAAAACAAAATTGGCAGACGATCAGACAAAGCACGCAACGATTGGCACAAAGCAAAGCCTGCCTCACTGTCGTTACCCAAACCAATATCAATGATGGCCAAATCAGGTAAGCGCGACCGAACCGCTGTTAATGCCGCCTCTGCCGTGCCGTAGTCCTGTACCGCATAACCAGCTTTCTCCAAAGCCATTCGATAGTTGTCTCGCAGCGCTGGCTCGTCTTCCACCAGAACGATAGTGCGACTAGATTTTTCGCTTGTCATAATTGGTCAGAATTGCTCCCGAATGAATCAGCTTGGTGTCAGCGTGTCGTCGCTTTATACCGGTTAAATGGTGTCATCAAAACCGACAGACGAGCCAACTATGCATCATACCGATTACAACACTAATCTTCGCCAAACACAGCACAAGTCGATAAAAAATCTGTGTCTAAAGCGTGCTCGTCGCACTGGGGATTTGGGCAGTGCCGTTGTGGCAGCACTACTGGTGCTGTTGGCGTTATTTCAAATGGATCCGGCTAATGCGCAGGCATTGGCTCAGGGGTCGGCACAGACATCCACGCAGACATTTTCATTAGCACAGGCATCAACGCAATCATTAGCGGTGACGTCTCAACAATCATCTCAGCACTCAGCAAAGTTCAATACTGGCTTTGGGACACTACAATACGTTGCAGAGCATGAACCGATTGTTACGCGCGCAATCGATGCTTCGATAAAGCTGTATGCCTACGATGACGGGCTAACGTTAACCGTTGACCAAACCTTCAGCAATCCTACTGCAACACCATTGCCGGCTATATTTAGTGTTGCTGTTCCTCCTGATGCCATCATCCATACGGGACTATTTACATTGGGCGATAACACGCTGTGCAATGCTGCGCAAAATCAATCATCACAATCAATGCTTACAGGGTATTGTCTTGAAAACACAATCTACCAATCGTGGACAGACTTGCAAAGCGAAAGATCAAACAGTGTACTGCGCATTATCACACCGGCGATACAACCCAATCAAACACTCAGGGTTTATTTGAACATCGAATACCCGGGCGAATCTGATCATGCGCCATTGTTGCGCTACACTGACGATTTCTCTGACGAAGACCTCAACAGTGTGTTGGCCGCCGCATCAGCGTTAAGCGCAAGATTATAGTGCAGACACCCGATTCGGTTTATGCAATACGCCACGGGGCACTCGTCTAACGTTATAATCGAGCAATGAAATTTGCCTCGATAACTGACAGAATCAAAACCGCCGACGATGCCGAAGGTGACCCTTGGGAAGTGCACAGCAAGGCCTGCCAGCTGGCACAACAAGGTGAAGACATTGTTTTTTTAAGTATCGGCCAGGAAACCGATGAAGTGACGCCAGCTATTATTGTTGATGCCGCCGTCACTAGCCTGCAACAAGGTGATCATCACTATACTGATGTGAGCGGCACGCCAAGTTTACGTAGCAGCATAGCGCAGTACCATCATAAATTAACAGGGCAAATGGTCAGCGATACAAACTGCACCGCGTTTTCGGGTGCACAAAACGCTTTGTACTCTATTGCTCAGGTGTTGCTCGAGCCCAGCGATGAGGTCATTGTATCTGAACCCTACTACACCACCTACGCCGCCACTTTTAGTACCTCAGGTGCCACACTGGTTAAAGTAGCTGTAACCCATGAAAACAATTACAAACTACAGGTCGATGACATTGAAGCAGCTATCACTGTGCACACCCAAGCCATCGTACTTAATTCGCCCAACAACCCAATGGGTAGTATCTATACCAAAGACGATTTTACCGCTATCGTTGCATTGTGCGTAAAACACAACATCTGGCTGATACTCGATGCTGTGTATCTGGATATTGTTGACGTTCCGCCATCATCATTACCACACGATATTAAGGGTGCCTCTGACGTACTAATTACCATCGGTTCTTTATCGAAATCGCATCGCATGACCGGCTGGCGTTTGGGTTGGTCTGTGGCACCAGTTGCGGTTTCGCAACACCTGGAAAACTTATCCATGTGCATGCACTATGGATTACCGCCTTTTATTATGAAGGCCGCAGAGGTCGCGATAAACGAGTCCATGAGCACACCTCGATTGGTGCGCGATACTTTGGCAAGGCGTCGCGCAGTGGCGGCACCCATACTCAAAAAAATGCAAACAGCCACACTCCTGGATTCAGGCCATGGCATGTTTATGCTGATTGATGTATCCGCACTTAACATGACGGCTCATCAATTTGCAATGCGGTTGCTGAACGAACACAAAGTCGCCGTGTTACCGTGCGACGGTTTTGGCAAGGCCGGCAAATACCTGGTTCGTGTGGGCTTGTGTGTTGACGATGCCAAGCTGGAACACGCCTGCAACGAAATCGTCAAATGCATTGCCGGTTTGGCTCCTTAAGCCGGTAAGGGCCAGGCACTTCATGACTAAAAAATGGAATATGCATGAAAACTTACACAGCATTTCTTCGCGCCGTTAATGTCGGCGGTACCGGCAAATTGCCAATGCAGGAGTTGAAAAATATGTGCGCTGCAATTGGCTTTTGCGATACAAAAACCTATATTGCCAGCGGTAACGTGGTGTTCCGCAGCAACAAGTCAGCTAGAGACGTCAAGCAAGACTTAGAGGCGGCTCTTTTCAACTATGCAAAAAAAGAGGTGGGCGTTATTGTTCGAACGGCATCAGAGCTTAAAAATGTTCTTGATCAAAACCCGTTCCCAAACGAAAAACCCAACCTCACCGTTGCCATTTTGCTGGATAAAAAACCGGTGAAAAACACCATAGAATTAGCCACTGGCCAAAAAGATGAAGAAATAATACTGGGCAACAAAGAAGTGTACGTGCACTACGCCTCTGGCCAGAGCAACTCCAAATTAAAACTCGATGCACAGAAAATCGGCACTGCCAGAAACATGAATACCATTAAAAAAATGGTTGAGCTTTCATCGCAATAGCGTGCCTACAAATTGGGCAAAGTAGGTAGCGCCGCCAATTGTTGGTGTCGTTAAGTCACCGGTAATTATGCGATGTTATTAAGAAATTGCTCCACCTCTATTCGATTGCATAGACGAAATTTGTCTTTACTCGCCGGCACATTGTCGTAAAGCCTGACCATATTCGCGCGCGAGCGATATCGCGTACGCCATACAAAGCTGGCGAACTCCCAGTTGATATTTTCTGGACAACCATCGGGTAAGTCGGGTCGGTTGGTACCACGATACTCAAACCGTCTTTTCAGGATGCGAAAGCTTCTTATCAACAACGGGAAATCAAGCCATATAATTGTATCGGCACGATGCAGGCGTTCGGGCCAGGTATTGGAGCGGCCACCTTCAAAAATCCACTGGCTTCTGGCATGCACGTCAGCACAGAGCTTGTCTTTTTCATGGCCCTTTCGTTCTATCCAACCCGATTGCCAATGAATAAGGTCGATGTGTACGACAGGCAGGTCTAGTTTTGAGCCAAGATGTCGGGCCAGCGTAGACTTACCAGACCCAGGCTGGCCGATGATCATGATTCGATTTCGTTTGCCAGCCCAATTCATGCAGAGGATTCTACACTAGGCAGGTCACCGCTTAAGTTATCAACCCCTGCAACGCACCACTCGAATAACCCGCAAACCGATTCTGTTCGACCCCTAACCAGTCACCCAACACCCGCTCATACAGTGCGCGATAATCCATCGTAAACGTTGGATCGCCATCGGTGAGTTGCAGCAGATCTGGCGCGGTGCCGTACAGTCCACCTCTAACAGCACCACCGGTCAACAGATGTGGAGCTGCTGTACCATGGTCGGTACCGCCAGAGTGATTTTCCGCGGCTCTTCGGCCAAACTCGGAATATGTCATAATCAACGTGTTGTCCCATTCGCCATCCTTGATCATGTGTTTTCGAAAACCGGCTATTGCGCTACTGAGCTGAGTGAGTAGCTGTGCATGCCGTCCAAGCTGGTTGTCGTGTGTGTCAAAGCCGCTAAGCTGCACGCGGTAAATTGGCGTATCAACCCCTGCTCTAATGAGCCTGGTGACTTGTGCCAACTGACGTCCCAGTTCGCCACCGGGCAGGTGTTTCACTTTCGGTGTGGACTTTAGTTTGGCGGACAAGCTGCCCATGGTGTGATGCAGCTCGTGCATCTTGCCGGCAACAATATCCAGCGCTGCATTGTATTGTTTGCCCGTATCAGGCAATGGCACCTGACTGTTTTCAATTTGTGTTGTGGATTCAAGTGACATCCAGCGACCACCAGCGCTGTTAAACAGATTCATATCACCTTTTAAACTAATGCCATGCGCATCGTTAACAACACGGCCAAGTTGATGCTCGATATCGTGGGTTAACCATCCTTGCCTGCCCGACCCCGTACCGTCACCGCCTGACTCCCACAGTGCAATAGATGCAAAATGCGAGCGATTGGGCTTTGGATACCCCAAACCCTGCACCCAGGCAAGTTCGCCTTGTTCCCATAATGACATTAAAGGCTTAAGAGACTGGTGCAATGCTATCTCACTGTCAATTGAGATAAGCTGTGTTTTTTTCAAACCAATTTTGGGACGCAAGCGATAATACTCATCGTTGTTGACCGGCACCAGGGTATTTAATCCATCGTTAGCGCCAGCCAGTTCGATTAGCACAACTCGCCTGCCATTGGCCGTTGCTTGAGCTGCCATCAGTGATTGTAACGGCGAAAGACCCAATGGCAATACAGCCCCGGCCGATAGTGCTTTAAGTATCTGTCGTCTGTTCATAAGTGGCTCGCTCAAATCAAGAATGGTTGAAGCAATTTTTCAAAAAAAACGAGTGAGTTAATCAAGTTATAAACTAATTCAGCAAGTTATTCCCAAACACAAAGTCACACAATGTCATCAGTAAACCTGATACACAGGATGCGTGATCAAGCGCTGTAGTTGTTGTTCAACAGTGCCATCCATAAATAGTTCAGGAAATTGTTGAAGCTCTGCTCCTCCCAGTAGCAACTCGGGAAGTACTAAACCATGCGATGTTGCCAAGCCATGGTATTCAAGCAGATTATCAATTACCACGGGAGGTTCAGGCAAGTCCATTGCTTTACGCTCTGGTACTTCGAACTGAGCATCTAACACCAAATGGCCAGTGCTTGCTATTGAGTAGTCTTCGGCAATTTTATTCTCTAACCCTTGCAGCCTAACCAGCCATTTTGATAGCACGTTCTTTCGGTTTCCGGCTGGTTCGTTTGACCACGCGTTTTTCACAATGTCGATAATGCCGCTGTACAACCCATTAACCAATGCCTGCTCTGCTTTTGAAATACTCTGGTAGTGGCACTGCTTACTTTTAGCAACACGTTTGTATGGGCCAACTGGAAACACCAGCGATTTATTGTTAGGCGCTATCTCATTTTGCCAGGCACATTCTGGCCAACGCTGAATACAGTCCGGCCAACAACCGTAACTATCCAACGCTAATTCCAGCGACTGCTCATTGTTGCTGCGCAAATGAAAACTGATTGTGTGAAAAAACTGACCGCTCACTTGCACATTTTCTAACGCGATAATGGTGTCCAGCCGCTGCTGTTTTTCCCTTGCCCAGATAGTACGGGCATTAGTTGCACTGAACGGTACGTTTCGAGGCAACATCGCAGGAACACCCTCAGAGATATTAATGTCTACCGTACCAGCACAATATAAGCGCCCCGCGTGGCGATTGTTTTTAGGTACACAGGCGCTTTGTTGCTCAGCCCCCATACTGGAGTACGTTACGCCATTGAGTGTGACTGATTCCACAAACAAGTTTCTGTCCCCGGCAGCACTGGCGGCATCATTTAAAAACTCGACACTGACACTGTGCGTTTGTGCCAACGCACTTGGGTTAGGAAAATACTCAGCTTTGTGCCAGGGCAACATGCTCTGGCTGCGCATTTCTCCAAACTTTTCGGTGTCGTATCCCACCCTCAATGCGCGCACATCACTGCGCCACAGCACAGACTTATCTGCGGCATGCAGTTTCACTTGATACTGAGGAGCACCACGGTAAAAGTGTCCAGCCAATTTAACACTCAATGCTGGCGTGCCGTCTTGCATGCCGACACTGGACATCAAGTTATTCTTCATACCGTTCTTCATGCCGCTAGTCATACCGCCGGTGTCGGTGGCCATCATCATGTTGCCACTATCACCTTCCTGGCCACTGTCATTCGGTACTGACATCAGTGCATCCAGGGCCAGCTGCCGGTTAAGCAAACGACCAGGGGCAACGAAAGCGGCACCTTCCTGCCAACCGGCTACATTGGGTGGAGAGAAAAATTCCATTCCAAGCAATGCATGCAGTGCAGGCAGCTGCGACCAGTGTCGTTTCGGGTAATCCAGAGAACGCGCCGCGCCAATTAACAAGGTGGCAGGCGACTTTATTAACGACAGTCGGTTGTCGGTATGCCAGAAGGCTTCACTGCTGAGTACCGACCGATACAAGTGCGTCAAGTTATAATCTGATTGACGAAATGCTTTAGACACGGTTTGAACGAACTGCTGATTCGGCTGGCTATCGGAAACATACGCGTGCCAAAGTTTTTTAACCAAGTGCTCAGCTGTGGCATCCTGTTTTAATATCAAGTCAATTAGGTCATCACCATTGTGATTACCCGCAACACCAAACAGCGTTTTTTCTTCCTGGTCGTGCTTGTAGCCATAAAAACGAAAAGACAGGTTTTTGGTTTCACTAACGCCATAACCCGTTAATGCTCTGGCCGCTTCTTTAACTGTGGCTTCATCATAGTGGCCCTCGCCCATGGTAAATAGCTCTAGTAGTTCGCGAGCCAGGTTCTCGTTTGGCTTTCCAACTCGACTACTTTGATTGTCGAGGTATGTCAGCATGGCTGGGTCTCTAATAATGGCTTTGAGCAGATCTCTGTAAGAGCCAGTTCCCATGGTTCGAAACAAACGGTTCTGTTTTGCCATAGCAATACTGCGACGTCCAACACCGTCATAGCTGGTGGCAAAGTGATCGTGCCAGAACAACACCAGGCGCTCTGTTTGCGGAGAATCGCTTTGCAGCAAATTGTTGACCCACCATTGACGCAACTGTGTCATTTCCTGATCACGCTGCTGATCAAACTGGCGTTGTTGTTCTTGCGGTAGGCTTCGACGACTCCAGAACCTGGGCGCTGGTGCGTCTACCCATGAGGGCATGGGCAATGTAGGTTCGGTGCTGAGGTTATCGACCATTGCTTGCACCGCATCTGCTCGTTGCAGACCAGTCAAGGCCAGTAATTCATCGGGCGTGGCACCAAAGCCTGTTCGCTGTGCCAGATGGCGCGCATCGGCTAAGCTCATTTCCTGAGCCAGCCATGCGTGCTGTGGAACAACGGCTGTGTCGCTAAGCGTTTCACTGAGCACAAGTTTAGGTATCAGCAATATAAAACCAATCATCAGCATGCAAAGCCGCATACCCGTTAGCCTATTCGGCGCACCGATTGACAGGCTCGGGATGGACAGCCGCGACGTTACTTGGCGACTAACGCAGCTTGTGAGATATTGACGTTGTGGTATCGACATAACCACCATCCTAGATGTTTTTAATTGGCTTGGGCATCCGAATTGCCGGAATGACACGTATAAGATGAAACGAGCTTACCCATCGTCGCTGAACAGAGGCTTAACACATGAGAAACATTGCACAATTAGGCAAAATTTTCTTTACTGCCGCGCTTTTTTTCACCGTTGTCATGAACGCCGCACAGGCCGATTCACACAATACCAAACCCAACACCGAGCTCGGCCCCAATGATGTCATCAAGATCGTTATTGACGCACTCAAAAACAACGATCCTGAAAAAGGTGATGACGGCATAGCAACCGTGTTCGAATTTGCCTCCCCGGGCAACAAGTCCATGACAGGCCCACTACCGCGTTTTACCAAGATGATAAAAGGCGGCTTTCAAGAGATGCTTAATCACACCAGCAGCGAGTTCAGTGAAATGGATTTAACCGGAGATACAGCGCTGCAAGCAGTATGGCTGACAACGCGTTCAGGTCAGACAACCGGTTATGTTTTTCAATTAGGCAAGCAAACCGAAGGGGAATTTAAAGGCATGTGGATGACTGAATCGGTTTGGCCTCTTGGTGATCGCAAACCGCCAGGCCAATCGATTTAGGTTTCTGATTAGCTACTACTGCTTGGCTACTATATAGTTGTAACTTTGGTATACCGGAGCTTATGCATCCGGCATGGCAATTTTATGTTGACGACAAGCTTGCTGCACTGTGTTGTGCAACAAACAAGCAATGGTCATTGGCCCTACGCCACCTGGTACCGGTGTAATGGCACCGGCAACACCCGAGGCCGATGCAAACTCAACATCACCAACCAGCTTTTTCTTGCCATCGCGTTCTATGCGATTAATGCCAACATCAATCACCGCAGCACCAGGCTTTATCCAATCGCCAGGAATCATTTCAGGTCGGCCAACCGCTGCGACCAGAATATCAGCGCCACGACACACATCGGCCAGATCTTTGGTTCGCGAGTGTGCAATGGTCACGGTACAGTTCTCTTGCAACAGTAAATTGGCCATGGGTTTACCGACGATATTTGATCGCCCAACAACCACAGCGTTCATGCCGCTTAAATCACCCAGGCGATCTTTTAGCATCATGATGCTACCCAGTGGTGTGCAAGGCACCACACCTTCAGCACCCGTACTAAGCAATCCCACGTTGGTCAGGTGAAAACCGTCAACGTCTTTTTCGTAATGAATTGAATCCAGCACCTTTGCTTCATCGATGTGCTTGGGTAAGGGCAGTTGCACCAGAATGCCGTGAATATCCGGATTTTTATTCAGTTCATCTACCAGTGCCAGTAAGTCCGCTTCGGGTGTGTCGGCTGGCAACTTATGCTCAACCGACTCCATACCAACCTCAACGGTTTGTTTGGCCTTGTTGCGCACATACACTTCGCTGGCTGGATCCTCACCAACAAGAACCACAGCCAGGCCAGGAGTCAGCTGATGCTGTGCTTTCAGTTTTGACACACGAGAGGCAATGTCACCTCGCAGGCGCTCGGCAAAAGCCTTTCCGTCAATTATGTTGCTCATTTGCTGATTTCTACTCATTAAAAATTGGGGTTATTCGATCAGTACACCGTTTTGTAAATGTACAGAGCTAACAATTAGGCGTATGTTAGCGGAAATTAACGACATCCACGGTACAAATATATGCACCAGCACAGGCATTTTTTCTCAGCTGCGACAATCTTGTTGCTTGCGTTGGTGATCAGCGCCTGCAGTTCAGGATCATCCAACGATCCAGAGGCTTCAGCAAGCACCAATACAGTACCAACAGATGATCCCATAGCTGGCGAATCAGCTACTGGCGAATCGAATACCGAAGAGTCTACCAGTGGCGAGTCTGGTGGCGAGCCTATGAGCAATGAGGGAACAGCGGATACGGAATCAGAAGACATCAGTGAGGATGATCCGGATGCCAACGGTGATGCAGATCAGCAAAGCGGCCAGGAAGATATGGATACGGATGAAGAAGGCGCAACGCAACCCAATATCGACCCAAATTCAGCATTTGGCCAATTTCAAAATCGCATTCAGTTACTCACAGGCCGAACGCTCATTGCGCTGAACCGCAAGCTTAATCAGGGTGAGCTACTGAGTGATCAGGAAAATAATTGTTTGGGCACGTATGACCCAGCCTTAGGTGAACCGTTGCTGGCGATCGATTGTGAGCAGCCACTGGCCACGGGCAATGTACCTATATTTATGGGAGTGGCTGCATTTGAGGATACGTCAAACTGTCAAAGCAGTTTGCAAAACGAGACCGCAGACGAATGCGTGGTTGATCGGGCAACACTGCAAATCAATACTTTATTCGTGACGCAAGATACAGGGACTCCTCAACCTGAAGTAGGCGCATCCGTCACCTACAACATCGAGCAGGGCTTGCTAACCATAAACAACCTGCCCGATGCGCTATCAGGTATTTTCGCTTGTCAGTTTGACATAACAACGGGCCTGCCCAGTGGTGAACAAGTTGGCGACTGCGATGCACAGTTGGTTGATTTAGCCAACTTGATTGACCTGCATTTACTCTCCGGTACTTAGCGCTTTAAAACACGAAGTAAACTGAGGCGCTGGGTCTATCCGAAGACTTCTAAAAGCGCCCAGAAAAGCGTTATTGATAAAGAGCGCTCAGTCGACTTCTTTGACTGAAATAACACGCGCACCAGATTGATGAGATTTACTGACCGTGAGGCTGAGCACGCCGTGTTTCATAGACGCATTCAACGACGCTTCGTCAGCATCGTCTGACAAGTTTATGGTGCGTTCAAAAACACCATTGGGTCTTTCGTTGCTAACCACAGTGCCTAGCTGCGCGGCTTGCTTGCTACCTTTGATTTTTATTTGGCCACGATGCACACTCACGTTCACATCCGCCAAGGCCACACCTGGTAAATCGATCAGGTAGTGCCAGTCATTTTCTGTTTCTATTGTGTCGATGGCAGGCGACCAATTGCCCGATTCGTTATAACGCGCAGACGGTTTTACCCAGTCGCCTTCGAAAAGTCGCCCTAATTCCTGCTGTATTTTTTGAATACCGTCGAAATTAATAAACGGGTCTTGGTTGTAGTTACTCACGCTATTGGCCTCCAATCAGCCCAGGTTTGCGCATACACGGTGCGCGTTACCGAAAACCTAAGGCCAAATTGACCAAATTCAAGCGTGTGCAAGCAGCCTGGCAGCGCCTCTGAGCCCTGGATAAGGGTCTTTGATCACAAATGTGGGTACATCGACCAGCTCGTCTGAGACACGGCCCTTATTCTCGAAACGGGACCGGAATTGCGATTGCGTGAAGAAATCGCCTAACCTGGGCACTATGCCGCCCCCCACGTAGACGCCACCCGATGCGCCTAGCATCAGCGATAAATCCCCGGCGTAGGAACCGAGTAAGGCGCAGAAAATGTCCAGTGCCTCGGCACAGTGCGGGTCAGCCCCCGACAGACCGTCGCGAGTCACCATTTCCGGTGAGATCTGCTGGGCTTTAGCACCGTCGATTTCGCGCAGCGCTGTGACTATGTTCACCAGCCCCGGTCCGGATAAAAACCGTTCAAACGACACATGGCCAAACCGAGCAGTGAACCGAGCGAAAACAGCCATTTCACGCTCGGTGGAAACCGATGCTGAGCAGTGGCCACCTTCGGAATTGAGCGCCCGCCATTGCTCTGCAGACACCGGTATCAGCCCCGAGACACCGCAACCAGTGCCAGGCCCGATAACACCAATGGGCTCCTGCGGTTTTGCCCTGCCTTGACCCACTTGCTCAAGTTGCGAATCGGGCAAATGCGGCACAGCCAGGGCTAGCGCCGTAAAGTCGTTAACCACGTGTAAATCGGGCACACCTATTTGAGCGGCCAGGTCTTTTGTGGAAAACGACCACCGCTCGTTGTTGGTGAAATCAATCTTGTCGCCCAGTACCCGAGTCGCGACCGCAATGGCTGCGGCCGTGGGCGGCTCAGCACCGAGATCGTGCAAATACTGATTGATAACATCACTCAGCGAATCGTATTGATCCGCCGGGTAAACCTGGGCGAGATTGGGGTTGTGTTGCTCGTCGACCAGGGCAAATCGTGCGTTGGTACCACCGATATCGCCGACCAGTTTTGTACTTTCCAGATTGGTACTTTTTAGAGCCATTAAGTCTTAACAAGGAAATTTAGAGTGCCCCAACCCATTTGTCACACAATGCAGTAATGCACTGTATGCGCTTATGTGTCGGCGGCAGCTGCGCCAGTGTCAGCGACTTATTATATCGCGCAATACACGATAATAGCGATCCCCTATTTCGCGGTAGGCTCGTGAGCCAAAATGCACGCATGAGCCGGCGCCACAGGGATAGTCTGGGGGTAGCAGATCGTCATGGTTGCTAAAGCCTGCGTGGGGGATATAACTGGCGATACTGCGGTGCACGTCATCCACGATGATTTTGGCATCATTAAAAAAGCCAAACTCCTCACCTTTGGACATACTACCTACCACCAGTGGTATGGGTGCTTGAGCGCCGCGAGCTGCGTCACCACGCACATCAACACGGGCTTCGGTCCTGAATCGCCTAATCAGCTTGCTTAAATTTTCTCGGTAGGTGCGAGCACAGTTGCCATTCGTTGAGTCGGCTTCACCCTGATGCCAAAGAATACCGCGAAACACACCACCTGTTTCTCGCAGGGTTAAATTGAGCCGCGTTAACGCCCGATCGGCTAACAAGGTGCCACCCAAAAAATTTTCGGGAGTGGGTTCAGCATTCCAGGACAGACCATCTTGCGCCCCCGCACAAAATCCGGTGGCCGACCAGGCCGCGGGCACCAGGACAATTTCCTGAGTGGTGTTGGGTAGCGCGGCTTTTGCAAACGACAAACCCAAACCAATAAAGGTCGCTTCTTTAATCGATCGACCCGGCACACGCGGTTCATGCAGAGGATCTTCGGCGACGATGTACCGAGGTGAACTGGTGTTGGTTGATTCGTCCCTAAATTGCCAATCGTGCTGAAACACCGAGGTACTGTTTGGCAATACGTTCAGTTGCTTGATGCGCGGATCCAATTCATCGCTGCCACCGGGGCTTGTGTTTTTTGCAAAGTTCTCGCTAGAGCCTTCCATATTGCTTTGACCGACCAGCAAATATATATCAGGAGCAACAACCGGCTTAACATCAAAAATTATCTGGGCTTCTTGCGCACTACTGCTGGTACTGGCTCTTAACTTAAAACGTCGCTCATGGAAATCGATGGGCGCCATGCCAACACCAAGCTTGACTTTTAATGTGGCCTGCGTTTGATTGGCATTAAGTCGGCTTGGAGTAATCTGATAACTGATTTGCGACTCAGCCGATGGGTGTTCGGCCTGCAAATTTAAATTTACGGGCTGGTTTGTACCGCTTTGAGTAACAGTGATGGGCACCAATAGTTCTTCGCTTGCGCCCTCTCTTAAGTTGAACCGCTCGCCTTGTACATTCAGAGTTAATTGATTAAGCGCATTGGCACGACTATTCAACGATAACTGTGCAGGCTCGCTGCGATGACCGTTAACGTCAATAGCGACTACCTCATACTGGTAATTAAGCGCTCGAAAAACCCGCACATCGTAATAACTACGACCATCCAGTTCAGCCACGACTTTACCATTACGCACCACTTCGTAACGCGCAACGCCAACATTATCGTATGACGCATCCCAGAATATTTCGGCAGTGGTGTCAGAATAAAAAGTGCCGCGTAAATTGCCAGGTTTAGTTGGTGGAGAACCATCGCCATTATTGCTGATCGGTCTGGTTGGATTCGACACTGGCGTAATCAGTGTAAGAGCAGACGCGGAACTACGGTTGCCCTCATTGTCTATTGCTACAAGTGTGTAGTCGTAGCGACTATTTGGACTAAGAGAAGGTTCAAAAAAACTGCGGCCATTAGAACTGGAAATCACTGAGCCATCACGCTTTAGTTCGTACGCGCTAACCCGAACATCATCCACTGCCGCGTCCCAGAATAATTCGGCAGCAGTCGTCGAATACAAAGTAACACGGAAATTATTGGGTGTGCTGGGCGCATTAGCTGCGTTTCGCAACGTGACGCTGCTGCTACAAGGACTGAATTGTTGCGATCCATTTATGGTTGCAAACCCCACCACACAATAAGCGCCTGGCTGGCCATCAATAACAAATTGATCTGTACCTGGCGCCGGGCGATAGGTACCTTGGTAGATTCGATTAAAATACACATTAAACCCGTCTGCACCTGATCGCTCCAGCAGCGTAATGCGCACCTTGCCTGCGGCTGCCACATCCACTGAAACACTGGGTGCATCCAAGGCCCATGACACACTGGTGCCAAGGAAATTTAATACTAGCAGTAAAGTAAATAGAACGATTTTGAACATGGTCGACTTTCGTTGCGCGTGAGGTATGTTACCCGATCAAATGAGGGCATGGTGCTTTGGGCCGCAAGTGTAAAGAAGTATACTGCATGCGAATGCCCCTGAGCGCACAAAGTGTGCGCTGGAGAGCAACGAGACCGCGCTTGAGCACGGGTTAACATTTGTTGTCAGTTAAAAAGTCGGTAAAACTTACGCCGACTCAACTTGCACCGCGCAGAACTTGAATTCCGGGATTTTGCCAAAAGGGTCGAGAGCCTCATTGGTCAGCAGATTTGCCGCTGCTTCATGGTAGCAAAACGGAATGAATATCTCGCCGCTGTTCAGGCCTGCATCAATGCGCGCTGTGGCCGTGATAACGCCGCGTCTTGAGGTCACCTTCACTTGAGCACCTGCTTCAATATTAAGATTGGCCAGGTCATCTGGGTTAAGGGTGATCACGGCTTCAGGTTCCACCGCATCCAGTACTCTCGATCGACGCGTCATGGTGCCGGTGTGCCAATGCTCAAGCTGCCGCCCCGTCATTAATACAAAAGGGAATTCGTTATCAGTGGTTTCATCGGCCGTGATAATGGTCGCCGGCACAAGCTTGGCGCGCCCACTGGGTGTTGGGAACGAATCCTGAAACACAACCGGTTGTCCGGGGTCGTTAGCATCGCTGCACGGGTATGTAACCGAATCGTTTTCCTGCAACCTTTGCCAATTGATGCCAGTGATGCTGGGCATGGCCTGGCGCATTTCTTCGTAAACATCTGACACATGGTCGTACTGCCAATCAAGCCCAAGACGTTTGGCTAGTTGCTGCAAAATCCACAAATCCTGTTTGGCATCGCCTGGCAACTCCAGTGCTTGTCTGCCCATTTGCACACGACGATCAGTGTTAGTCACGGTACCGTCTTTCTCAGCCCAACCTGAAGCCGGTAACACCACATCGGCAAAAGCCGCAGTCTCGGTTAAGAAAAGATCCTGAACCACCAAGTGCTTCAAACCGGATAATGCTTCGCGCGCATGGTTTAAATTTGGATCGGACATAGCCGGGTTTTCACCCATAATGTACATGCCATGCAGTGAGCCTGCCAGTACCGCGTGCATAATTTCAACCACGGTTAAGCCAGGCTGATCATCCAGGTCAGCGTTCCAGAACTTGCTGAAATGCGCATGTGCTTCGGCGTTATCAACACGCTTGTAGTCGGGGAACATCATTGGAATTAAACCTGCATCTGATGCGCCTTGTACGTTGTTTTGTCCACGCAATGGATGCAACCCCGTTCCTGGTCGACCAATCTGCCCGGTGATCATGCTCAATGCAATCAAACAGCGTGCGTTGTCCGTGCCATGCACATGCTGGGAAACACCCATTCCCCAGAAAATCATCGAACCTTTAGAAGTGGCAAACAAACGCGCCACTTCTCGCAGAGTTTGGGCTGGAATACCACACACACCTTCCATTTTCTCAGGGCTGTAGTTTTGCACGTTGTCTTTTAATTCGGCGAAATCTTCGGTGCGATTTTTAACAAACTCCTTGTCGACTAAATCTTCCTCGATAATGGTAAACATGATCGCGTTAAGCATGGCAACGTCGGTATCTGGCTTAAACTGCAACATGTAATCGGCATGCCGCGATAAATCAGTTAATCGCGGGTCCATCAAAATAAGTTTTTTACCTACTTTAACGGCATTCTTTATAAACGTGGCAGCAACCGGATGATTACCCGCAGGGTTAGCGCCAATAACAACCAACACTTCGGCGTTAGCCACATCATCAACCTGATTGGACACAGCACCCGAACCAACGCCTTCGAGCAAAGCCGCCACGCTCGATGCATGACATAAGCGAGTACAGTGATCAACGTTGTTGGTACCAAAACCGGTGCGAACCAGCTTTTGAAATAAATACGCCTCTTCGTTACTGCCTTTTGCAGAACCAAATCCAGCCAAAGCGGATGGGCCATGTTCAGCTTTTATATCGTTTAAACCTTTGGCCGCCAGCTCTAGCGCTTCATCCCAGCTGGCCTCGCGAAACATCTTGCTGGTATCGGATGGGTCGTAATATTCATTTAAGCCTTTTGGAACACCATCGATGCGTATCAGTGGTTTGGTGAGTCGTTCAGGGTGGGCAAGGTAGTCAAAACCGTAACGCCCCTTAACACAGAGGCGGCTCTTGTTCGCCGGACCATCCCTGCCCTCAACATAAAGAATTTTGTTGTCCTTAACATTGAAAGTAAGCAAACAACCTACGCCACAGTAGGGACATACCGAATCAACTTTTTTGTCAATTTTTTCCAGGCCGACATTTTGTGCTGGCATCAGAGCACCAGTGGGACACGCTTGCACACACTCGCCACAGGCAACACAAGAACTGGCACCCATGTCATCGCCCAGGTCGAACACTATCTCAGCATGGTTGCCTCTAAACGCCATACCAATAACATCATTAACCTGTTCTTCACGGCAGGCCCGCATGCAACGCGTGCATTGAATGCAAGCATCCATATTAACGGCAATGGCTGGGTGTGACAGGTCGCTTGCAGCTTGCTTGCGCGGTGCAAAACGTGGTTGACCCACGTCAAGTTTTTTTGACCAGAAATCCAGCTCTGATTCGACGGAGTAAACCGTTTCAGACATGTCAGATTGCAGCAGCTCCAGCACCATTTTTTGCGATTTTAAGGTTCGCTCATTGGTGGTGTTCACTTTCATGCCTTCGGTGGGTTTGCGTATGCACGAAGGTTGTAATACGCGCTCACCTTCTATTTCAACAACACACACTCTGCAGTTGCCATCGGCGCGCAAGCCTTCCTTAAAACACAAGTGCGGGATATCAACACCCGAACGCTTGGCGGCTTGTAAAATAGACTCGTCGTTATAGGCCTCAACGATTTTGCCATTGAGTTCAAAACTGATCGTTTCTACTACGTCTGCTGGATTGGCCGCCATTAGTTGCTGGCCTCCTGGTTTAATTCGTGAGCGAAATACTTGATAACACTGCGCAAAGGATTCGGGGCAGCCTGACCAAGCCCGCAAATGGACGCATCTTCCATGACGGTTGCCAGGTCTTCAAGTTGTTCAAGGTTCCAATGCTCCTGCGCCATTAGCGCCGCAGCCTTGCCTGTGCCCACACGACAAGGTGTGCACTGACCACAGGACTCATGTTCGAAAAATCGCATAGAAGTGAGTGCTGCCTGCTTGGCTGAGTCTTGATCAGACAACACAACAATGGCCGCCGATCCAATAAAACAGCCATAAGGTTGCAAGGTATCGAAGTCCAGGGGTATGTCGCCCATGGTCGCCGGCAGTATGCCACCTGAAGCGCCACCCGGAAAATAAGCATAAAACTGATGACCATCGAGCATGCCGCCACAGTACTCGTTAATAAGCTCTTCCATGGTGATACCCGCCGGCGCCAGATGCACACCAGGTTTGTTCACGCGACCCGACACAGAAAAACTGCGCAAACCAACACGCTCATGACGGCCTTCACTGGTAAACCATTCGTGGCCTTTTTCAATAAAGTCACGCACCCAGTACAAGGTTTCAAAGTTGTGCTCTAAGGTCGGCTGTCCGAACAAACCCACCTGTGCAACAAACGGTGGACGCAAGCGCGGCAAGCCTCGTTTGCCTTCGATGGATTCGATCATGGCTGACTCTTCGCCACAGATGTATGCACCAGCACCCCGACGCAGTTCAATTTCGGGTAAAGGGTACGGAGGGTTGGCTTGCAACTTGGCGAGCTCTTGCTCGAGAATTTGTCGGCCCAGCGCGTATTCGTCACGGGTGTAAACCCAGATCTTATCAATGCCAACGACACTGGCAGCGATTAGCATGCCCTCGAAAAAGCGGTGTGGGTCTTTCTCGATGTAGTGTCTGTCTTTAAACGTACCAGGCTCACCTTCATCAATATTGACCGCCATGTATCGCGGCCCTTTTTGTTCAGAGACAATGTCCCACTTCATGCCGGCAGGAAAACCGGCACCACCCAGTCCACGCAATTGACTGTCTTTCATTAACTGAATGATCTCAGTCTTGGCAGGTTTACCACCGTGCACGCCAATGGCTGTTTCATACCCACCATCACTTAGGTATTGAGATAAATCAATATGCGTTTGTGGATTGTCGGGTATGACTTGACCCGATTGCACTGCGCTGCTAACGCTGTCTACTGTAGCCTTGTCGACAGTGTTAAATCCAACAACCGCAGCAGGAGCTTCACTGCAACGACCAATGCAAGGTACCGGTTGCACACGAACGTTATCACCCAATGTGTTTTTGAGAGTCGCAATCAGCTCTTTTGCACCACTGAGTTCACAGCTGACAGAATCGCACACTCGAACGGTTAACGCAGGTGGAGCCGCAGCATCGTCTTTGACCACATCGAAGTGATGATAAAAGGTGGCAACCTCATACACCTCGGCCGGGGCCATTTTCATGTCGTGCGCCAACGCGACCAGATGCTTTGACGACAGATGACCGTACTTATCCTGAATAAGATGCAGAAATTCTATGAGTAAGTCGCTGCGACGAGTGGTATCACCCAACAAGTCGCGCACTTGCATCAAGGCATTGATATCAACCTGACGGCCTTTACCCGCGCCTTTTTTGCGACGCTTTTTTGTTGGTACATTATCAACAGTAGTCGACATGAGGTGATCTCAATGAAAAATCGGAACTAAACAGAGCCGCAAACTTAAAAACAGTACAACTGATTTACAACCAGCCCAACTGACTCTGCGCTTGGTTACAAGCATAACAGTGCTGCCACCGCAGGCCTAGAATAAACCCTCTACCACTCCCTGATCATTCATTTTTATACGGTTAGCTGCCGGTTCTCTGGGTAATCCGGGCATAGTCATGATGTCACCACAAACGACCACGACAAATCCAGCACCGGCCGATAAGCGTACTTCGCGCACAGGTAATGTGTGTCCAGTGGGTGCCCCTTTGGCATCCGGGTCAACGGAGAAGCTGTATTGTGTTTTAGCAATACACACTGGCAAATGGCCAAAACCTTCAGCCTCAAGTTCAGCCACTTGATTCATGGTTTTTTGATCAACTGAGATATCATCAGCGCGATAAAATTTGGTTGCAACTGAGCGTACCTTATCCATTAACGGCATATCGTCTGGATAAGAGGGTTTAAAGTCTGCCTTGCCACTGTCGGCTAAAGCAACCACTTCTGCAGCAAGCTCCTCGGTGCCAGCACCACCCTCAGCCCAATGGTTGGCATCGATGGCTTTTACACCGAATTTGTCACAGGCATCGCGTACCGCTTTCATTTCGGCGTCGGTGTCAGCCGAGAAGCGATTGATTGCCACCACGACCGGCACACCAAATGACTGGACGTTCTCGATGTGGCGCTCAAGGTTCGAACAACCGTCGGTCACAGCCTGGACGTTTTCTTTAGCCAGATCATCTTTGGCCACACCACCGTGCATTTTTAAAGCACGGACCGTTGCGACCAGCGTCACGGCATCGGGTTTTAGACCGGCTTGTCGGCATTTAATATCAAAGAATTTCTGCGCGCCAAGATCAGCACCAAAACCGGCTTCGGTGACCACGTAGTCGGCCAGCTTTAACGCCGACTTGGTTGCAATGACCGAGTTACAACCGTGCGCGATATTCGCAAACGGCCCACCGTGAATAAACGCCGGGTTGTGCTCTAACGTTTGCACAAGATTCGGGTTGATCGCATCTTTAAGCAACACGGCCATAGGACCCGGTGCCATCACTTCTGATGCTCGAATGGGTTTGCGTTCACGGGTGTAGGCAATCACGATTTTGCCCAAACGTTCTGTCAGGTCTTCGATGCTGGTGGCCAGGCAAAAAATAGCCATGACTTCGGATGCCACAGTAATGTCAAAACCATCCTGACGCGGGTAGCCGTTGCCCGGCCCACCCAGTGAACTGGTGATCTGACGAAGCGAACGATCATTCATGTCGACAACACGGCGCCAGGCAACGCGACGCGAATCAATGCCGGCAGCATTACCCCAGTAAATGTGGTTATCAATCAGCGCTGACAACAAACTGTGAGCCGACGTTATGGCGTGAAAGTCACCGGTGAAATGCAGGTTGATGTCTTCCATTGGAATCACCTGCGCATAGCCACCACCAGCGGCGCCGCCTTTCATGCCAAAGCAAGGCCCCAGACTGGGCTCACGCAGACACACCATGGCTTTTTTGCCAATTCGGTTTAAGCCGTCAGTCAGACCAACGGACGTGGTGGTTTTACCTTCACCGGCCGGTGTGGGTGTAATAGCCGTCACCAGAATTAATTTGCCGTCTTTCTGATTTTTTAAACCATCAATGTAATTCAGATCCACTTTGGCTTTGGTATGACCATAGGGCATCAGAGCATCATTGGGAATGCCGAGCTTGTCAGCAATCTCGCCAATAGGTTTGATCGTTGCTGCTTGAGCGATATCTATGTCATTCACTGCGCATTCCTCTGTTTTTCACTGACTTGGTCTAATTTTGGTTTGTTTTTGGTTCGTACTTGTCGCAAATCGGTACTATTTTCCGAGCAAATTAACCACACCCTACCACTTCGATTGTACACATTTACAAACAATTAGCTTAGTTTTCACGGCATTAAGTCGAATAAAGTACTCAAACGGGAGAATTTAAATGGTTTACTATTGGAACAATCAATTGCTCTAACACCACTGCTCGATAGTCCGGATTCAACTCTATTCGTGCCGGGTGATGTTTTATACCTGTTGAGGCGATTTGCCCAGCGAATCTCCGGCTGATTGTTACTCGTCAGCGACGAAGCGCCTCAAAGCGTGCTTGTCAGATAAGAAAACAAACGCCCGACAGTAAACAGTGCCAGCTATCCATTCAACTTGGGCCGGGTGTGCGCCCGTTGGATTTGCGCAGCGATATGGGTGTTACCTCAGCGTGACGTAAGAGAGTATTTCGACGACTTGCTGTGGTGTTTGCGCCCATGCCAATGCACCGGCATCGACTTCTTTTAGTGGGTGAATGATGGATTCGTCGTGCAAGGTTATGTAGGGCTTGGAAAGCGCGGAACAGTAGCCGGCATCAAAGGCGGCATTCCATTGTTTGTACTTATCGCCAAAACGGATAATGGCCACATCGCACTTTTCAAGTTGCACACGTGTTCTGATGGCGTTCACTTTCGACGATTTATGGTCTCGCCAAAATTGATTTGCCTCTTCACCCAGCACATCACCGGCAGCATCACTGGCGTCGTGATCGGTCACAGCCGATGTGAATGTCATGGGCAAGTTAGCAGCTAATACACCTTCGATAATTTGGTCACGCCAGTCAGTATGGATTTCACCAGACAAATAAACCACGTAGTTCATTGGAAAACCCCTTTATGTTAGCGAAACAACAATACCGGGATTTTACAGGATCGAATCATTTCAGTGGTTGTGGAGCCAATAATTAAATTTCGAATGCGTGAGTGACCGTAGGCACCCATCAGTAGTAAGTCGAAACCGCCAGCATCCACTTGTTCTGCAATTGCCGACTCAGGCTCACCCTCCAATACTTCAGACGTAACTTCATAGCCAGCTTCACGCATCGCGTTGGTGGCGCGTTCCAGACTGTGTGTGTTGCTGGTTGTACCACTTTTTACCGTGATGAGATGACAAGGTAAATCGGTGAAGCAGGTTAGTTGCGCCGCGTACTCGACAGCTTTCCACGCGCTGTTGCCGCCATCAAAGGCAATGAGGATTCGGTTTATTGGTTGAAACGCCCTGGAGGCAACCAGCACAGGCTTGTGACTTGAGCGAACAACACGCTCAAGGTTAGAGCCAAGGTGCATTTCATCGAAGTCGGCACCAACGCCACGCTTACCAATAACAATAAGATCTACATCGCGCTCGAAGTCTTCTATTGTTTCAACAATTTCGGCGTTTCTTAACTTGATATCGACATCGTTTATGCCAGACGCTTTTATGTAGTCTCGAGCATCTTCCAATATGGCGCGGCCACGTTTGTTGGCCAGCTTGGCTTTTTGCGCGTCAATTTCTGCCAGCTCTTCCAGCAATGCAGTTCGGGCACCCAGACCGATACTGCCACTGAGGTTGGTCGCGTTTTCGGACACTTCGCGGCGACCAAGCACATGTACGACGGTGATGGATGCGTCGAGACGATCAGCAAAAAAGGCCGAGATATCACACACGCTGTGCGAATACATCGAACCGTCTATAAGAGAGACCAGTTTTGGCATGTGATAATTTGCTCCTAATGACCGAGCATGCGTTCTAACGCGCCGGGCTCATCATGAATGGCCAGCTTATCGACAATAGTCTCGCTTGCCTTATTCAAACCGATGATCTCAACTTCTGCCCCTTCGCGCCGAAATTTGAGCACCACCATATCCAGCGCTGCCACACTCGAAATATCCCATATATGCGCTTGGCTCACATCGATAACCACTTTTTCAACGGCCTCTTTAAAATCGAACGACGCGTTAAAGTCATCGACCGATGCAAAAAAGATCTGTCCTTCAAACTTATAGGTTCGGGTGGTGCCATCATCGCCAAGGTTCGTGGTTACGCGGAACAACTGGGCAATCTTCCAGGCGAAGAAGATGCCAGAAAGCAAAACGCCAACCAGAACACCGATCGCCAGGTTGTGCGTTGTCACAACCACAATGACAGTCGCTAACATGACTGCGGATGAACTGCGGGGATGATCACGCAGGTTTTTGATCGACGACCAGCTAAAGGTACCGATAGACACCATGATCATTATGGCCACCAAAGCCGCCATGGGAATCTGCTTAACCCAATCACCCAGAAACACAATCATCAGCAACAAAAACAAACCGGCACAGAACGTAGATAGTCTGCCTCGACCACCGGACTTTACGTTAATAATGGACTGACCTATCATGGCGCAACCCGCCATACCACCAATGAACCCGGTGGCTGTGTTGGCTATACCTTGCCCAATACACTCACGGTTTTTATCGCTTTGCGAATCAGTCAGCTCATCAACAATCGATGCTGTCATTAAGGATTCAAGTAAACCCACGGCGGCAACAGCGGCCGAGTAAGGCAGAATTATCTTGAATGTCTCCCACGTTAAGGGCACATCAGGTAACAGAAAAATCGGCAGTGTTGAGGGCAGCTCACCCATATCGCCAACGGTTCGAATATCCATCCCTATCAGCAATGAAAGTGTGGTCAACACAATAATGCATACCAACGGTGATGGTATGGTGCTGGTGATATAGGGAAACAGGTAAATGATGGCCAGCCCGGCTGCCACCATGATGTAAGTGAGTGTGGGTTGACCTATCAGCTCTGGTAGCTGCGCCATAAAAATCAGTATAGCCAGCGCATTGACAAACCCAGTCATTACCGAGCGTGATACAAATCGCATCACGTAACCAAGCTTAAATACCCCGGCCGCTATCTGGATTAAACCGGCCAGCACGGTGGCTGCCAGTAAATACTGCAAGCCGTGCTCTTTAACCAGGGTTACCATTAATACGGCGGTGGCGGCAGTGGCGGCTGATATCATGCCCGGGCGGCCGCCAGTAATAGCCACAATAACCGCTATCGAAAATGATGCATACAGACCGATTTTGGGGTCGACACCTGCAATGATTGAAAAGGCGATGGCTTCAGGGATGAGCGCTAGCGCGACCACTAATCCAGCCAGCAAATCGGCCCGATAGTTACCAAACCATTCTTCCTGCAATCTTGGCAGCAGATCTGTTTTCAATTAATCTCTCCCACCAGGCACATTCTTCTGGCGATTGCGTTGTAGGGTGAAAATCAAGCGCAAGCTTAGCCGTTCGCTTGATTCCTGTTGGCACCATCACTTGTGAACCATCACCGGCGCCGATCATTGCCACATATCTTTGTGCTATCGCACGGCTTTTTGCCGACCCTGGACTACTTTTGCTGGACTACTTTTGCTGGACTACTTATGCAGGGATATTGTTGCCGGATTACAGGTGCTGGATTGCTAACCTGGCCTGGGACTACTGTTCCTGGATTTCGGCAACTTGCGCCGCCGGTGCGCGAACCGACATCATTGGCCCGTAAACAATGTAGTGCAGTGCCTCCAGCACGATGCCGTTGGTATTTGCAGTGATCGCTTTATTGGGTTTGCCGCTGGACTCGTAAATGCCCGAATACCAGCCTCGATCTTCGTCGTAATTCTGTGCAACGTGCGCCACTAGTTTGTCGGTGTACTCATTCTCATACAACGCATGAAAACCGATGACAGCCTTGGTGCTGACACTGCGAAATTCAGACGCATCTTCACCCGACTCCGTTACCGCGTTCCAGGCCTTACCATCAGCGAACACCGTGTTATACACAAAATACGGTGCTTCATCGATGTTGTCCTCGCTGACCGCCGTCAAGATACCGGTTTCTTCATACCTGGCTCTTTGCACTTCAAATACACGCTGAGCCAGTTCACGTGATGTTCGGTCAAAACCGTACTCTATGCCATCAAGAATATAAGGCTCGGACACAACGTAATTTAACGCACCAAATTCGGACGGTTTGCGCGTATCGGCGGCGATTTCTATATCGTAGATGTCAACGAGTTCCATGTGGAGCTCGTAGTCGAGTGCTCGGCTGACATCCTGGCTGATTAAACCAAAAGATTTTGCCGCATACTCTTCATAGCCAAGACGGCCTTCTTGCAATAGTATCGTTTGACCGCCTTCACTGATGTCAGCGCCATAAAGCTCAGCATTGATGACCAGCGCATCAAGATTCCAATGCGCCAATACATTGCCCACAGCATTGGTGTGTTCCGGATAATGCCAAACCAAAATATTCAACGGCACCATTATTCTGCCAACATCGATGGCAGACCAGCCAATACCGCGTTCAGTTTCTACGTTGGTGTAGGTCACCATAGCAACATTGTTGGTGCCGTAAGACTTGTTCGGTAATATGTCATCGAACAACGGCATTGTAGCCAGCGTGTGCAGCAATGCCGACACACGGCTGTTGAATTCTGCCTTATCGATAAGGTTAAGCCTGCGGGCCGCGATCATTCCCAACATATAGGAAGAGGTATCCCACATAGTGGACGCCGGGTATTTGTCGACCGAATTGACCATGCCCGTCTCTGGCACGTAATTGTTTTCAAAATAGCGCCAGGCAATGTGTGCCATTTTGGTTTCATCGTCAGTTAGCAATCGATGAGCACGTATGGTATTCAGGGATTCGTCGATTTCGATTTTACTGGACTCAGTGACAACAACAGTTTCCGGGCTCCACGTCTCTAATGTATAGACTAACCAAAAAGCCAATGTTAATCCGATGAGAAAGATCAGTGCGCTACGCGCCTTTACCAGGTTTTGTTTAAATGTACTCACGCTGCCTCCGCGAGAGGCATATCACCAGAGCTCTCATTAGCGGATTCATTTTCAGAAGGCTGCCAGAACGCGGCCATTACAATGCCTGACAAAGCCAGAATATTATTCAATCCCCAAAATGAATTGATCAACAGACCGGCAATATCAAACTGGGGATGGCCTTGTAAAAATCGAATCCATGCGTACACGATACCCACCACCGTTAACCCCAGAATGGTTGCCTGGGGCCACACCAGAGCTATAAAATTTCCTGTTTGACGCTCTTTGGAGGTCACTGGAAAACTAATTTTTTTACCTCTTATCACGGTCCAGATTGCTTTTAAGTTCACAGGAAAGAACGACAAGTAACTGAACTTTGCCTTGCGTCCGGAAATACCCCACAGCGCCAACATAGTGCCAAGTTCGGT
>CALHOI010000084.1 GCA_938035525.1 uncultured Granulosicoccaceae bacterium | reverse complement strand
ATCACCTGCGTGCCTGATGTCGGTTCTGAGTATGACCACAGGTATATCTAGTTGTTTGGCGACCATAAACTCAACCACGGTGCCAGAATCCAGATCGGCACCATCAAAGTTGAATAAACCCACATCAGATTCGATGATCATTTTTAGATCTTGATTACGGATGGACACCCGTCGATTAGACCCATGCTCTTGGTCTTGTGGGAGTAGGCAGCGGTATGCATTCGCCGACGTACGCTCAATATAGGTGGCCAGCAACGCATTTCCGATCAGATGCTTATGATCAAAAAGATCACCGGCGAAGTACACATTGAGCGTATTCATGATGGCCACAACTTTTAACGGGTAGTGGCCATGACCTTATCATCGATTGGCCCACAGCAAATGCGGAAGACTAACGACCTGACCACAATTCGCACTAGCGCTTTTCAGACTAGTGCATCCGAAATCAGGCCAAATCAGCAAGCGTAGGCAAGTCAGCCCCACGACGGGAAACCGTGATAGCCGCTGCTCGTGTTGCAAATTCGAGGCTTGCCTGTAAATCAACCGTGCCTTCAATTTCTGCACTGGCACCAATGTGATTTTTATCCGCCAGCCAATGCAAAATGGATGCTTGAAAAGTATCGCCTGCGCCAACGGTATCGATGACGTTGGCTTTGACTCCAGGCACCTGTGCGTGTGTGCCATCTTTGGCAAAAGCACTGCCACCATCGGGACCGCGCGTTATATACACAAGTTGGGCACCATGAGAAAAACAATCAGCAACAAAATTGTCTTCTTTATTTTCACCGAATAAAGCGCCGATGTCTTCATCGCTGGCTTTTACCAGGTTGGCGCTGGCGGCAAACGTGTTGAATGTGCTGCGCCAAACATCCACGTCGGGTTGAATTGAGAGTCGCAGGTTTGGGTCGTAACTGATGACGCGCATTTTGCTCTCTCTTGCCGCCAAATGCCCTAGCGCGTCGGCTGCCGGCTGCACGGCGGTGGAATAAGAACCAAAGTGAACCACGCGAGTGCTGTCGTTTATTTCTGCGGGTAACTCGGCGGTGGTTAAGCCGACATCGGCAGAATTGTGTATGTAAAACACATACTGCGCGGAGCCATCTTCGCGGGTTTCGACCATTGCCAGCGTGGTATTGAGGCTGGTGGGAATACACAGCGAGCGATCAACCGAGTTTGCGTCTAAAAATTGCGCGATACGCTGACCAAAAATATCGCTTGATAACTTGGTTATGTAAGCACTTTTGTGCCCCAGCCGCGCCAGGCCAAAGGCCACGTTCATAGGCGAACCGCCAACAACACCGTTAACGGCAATATTTGTGCTCTCAGCGCCACCTTCGCCGCTGGACACAAACATATCGAATAAAGAATCACCACAACTTAAAAACACGCTGTCTCTCCGAAATCACTGCGTTGATTGTAACCAACACAGACACACCACTGGCGAATAGTACGTAGAACCCTGGCAAAAGTATAGGCACGTTGGCGCTACAGCGAGCACACGGTAGTTGAATCCTAGCTTTAGCCGAACAAGAGTGCTAACCCATTTTCACAATTAACAACTCACGAAAGGTCACAAAGTTGTGTCACAAGCTGGCGCTCAATTGGGCTAATATTTAGAGCAGTGAAATTTCAGCCAAACATTCAATTCCTTACTCCATGAGATTCAAACAACTGGGCGCTCTGCACCTGTCTATTCTGATTGCGGTGCTAGCAGCCATGATCGGTATTGCCTTTACGGCCCTCTATTTTCTGGACAGAGCAACCCTCAACCGTGTGCAAAGCGACCGGGCGCTGTCGGCGCGCGATGCCAACCCACAGGTCCGGCCAATGACAGTAGACAACACCACACGGACAAAACCACTGAATATCGATGAAGCTCTGAAGACGCTCGATCAGCTCCCACTGGATAGTCCAGATTCGCCTGAGCCGACTGGCTCTGAGCCAGCCATACCCGAGCCGTCAAATCCCGAATCAAACCTTCTGGAAGATGCCATCACCTCAACACAGTAAGAATAGGTTCAGCCTAAATTTGCAAGCCTACAGGCATGGCATACTCAGTTGAGAAAGTGTTCAGCAGCTCCATTTAATTTATACTCGACCAAACGTGCAATCTTTTAGACTCTGCCTGCAAAGTCGATGTTGTTTTTATCGTTAATCCACATAACTAAGGCCGTGTGCGTATGCCAAGGCAATGCATAATAATTGGGGGAAGCCACGCTGGTGCGCAAGTGGCAATTTCATTGCGACAAGAGGGCTGGCAAGAGCGCATACTGGTTATCGGCAATGAAGCTCACCTGCCCTATCACCGCCCTCCGTTATCCAAAGGTTTTGTCTCTGGGGACAAATCACTGGACGACATTCTACTTAGGCCAGCAAGTTATTTTGAAAAACACGATATCGAATTTGTATTCAATGTCGATGTTGAATCCATTGACCGAAACAACAAAACAATAAACTGCAATAACGGCCAAACTTATACATACGACAAGCTGGCACTGGCGACCGGCGCACGCGTAAGAAAAATAGACCTACCCGGTAGCGATTTACCCGGCATTCACTATTTAAGAACCGCCAGCGACGCTCAGGCCATCACGCACGATTGCCAAAGCGCGAAATCTGCGATTATCGTTGGTGGCGGCTATATAGGCCTTGAGCTGGCTGCCTCCTTTAAAAAAGCGGGCATGCAAGTCACTGTACTGGAAATGGCACCACGCGTACTGGCGCGTGTTGCCGCCGCAGAGGTTGCGCAGTTCTACACCCGTGTGCATACCGAAGAAGGCGTTAACATTGTTACCGGAACCAGCGCGGCAGCGTTCACAGGATCCAATCGCGTTGAATCAGTCACTGATACCAATGGAGCACAATACAAGGCAGACATCGTGATCATTGGCGTTGGCGTTATCCCCAATACCGAGCTGGCCCGTGATGCCGGCCTGGATGTTGACAACGGCATCATGGTTAACGAATACGCGCAAACAAGCGATGCCAGCATTGTTGCTGCCGGCGATTGCACGTTTCACCCTAACGCACTACTGGGCCGTAGCTTGCGTTTGGAATCGGTACCCAATGCAACCGAGCAAGCCAAATCTGCAGCCGCCAGCCTGTGCGGTAATCAAAAAGCCTATGCATCACTGCCTTGGTTTTGGTCTGACCAGTTCGACTTAAAACTGCAAATTGCCGGCGTCAATACCGACTACGACAAAGTTATATTGCGTGGAGACGCACTCCAGTCCAGAAGCCTTGCCGCGTTTTACTTAAAAGATAACACCGTGATTGCTGTCGACTGTATTAATCGCGCACCTGAATTCGCCGCGGTGAAAAAAGCCATGACAAAAGGTTTGGCACTGCGCATTGATGAACTGTCCAATGAGTCAATCAAGCCAAAGGATTTAATCATCGACAACAACTGAGTAACAAACTGCTTACGTGTCTGGCAACAGACTCAAACGCAAACCAGCAAGCAACACAAAAAAAGAAACAGAATCAGAACTAGAAATAGAAAAACAGGCTTAGCTCAACCAAGCCCTGATGTATAACAGCAAGCAGGCAATGATGTACATAAAGCCAATAAACGGCCAATTTTGCATAGCGCCTCGCCAGGCTACGATGCCATAACGCCCCTGCATCACCAAGTTAGTTCCAGAAAGCGGACTGCCGCAAGTACCCAAACTCCAGCCAAACAGATACGTTAAGCCAAGCAGTTCAGGGTTTGGATTGACCACCAGAATCAATGGTGTGAACGCGGCAATTTGGATAACCGGATGAATACCCAGCGCCGCAATAAAAATAATCAGCGCTAACAACACACTCGCAGTCAATGCCGTAAACTGCTGAATGGGTGCACTGAGCGTCCCTACCTGCACCAGAGCCTGTAAGCCTGATGCCAGTATCCCAGCAGTGATAAACAGCTGTATCTCATTGACCGATTTTGGAAAATCCTCAAGCACATAAGCTTGCATGCGCCCCGACGCACGAGCAAGCCCCTGGCGCAAAACTAACACGACAACCGTTAAAAGGATGGCAGATACGGCAATGACGGTCAGTATGGGAACACTCGGTAACAGTTGGTTCGATGTAAACACCATGGCGCCTAAACAAGCGGGTATCCAAAGACTGTCCAATTGAATGGGATAACCATGAAATGCATTAACCTTTTCCGGCCTGAACCAACATGCGCTGAAGTATAAAACAACGATA
>CALHOI010000083.1 GCA_938035525.1 uncultured Granulosicoccaceae bacterium | reverse complement strand
GCAATATTAATATCCTGGGTTCGACCGCTGAGAATTTCATTGCCAATGACAAGGATGGCAGCGGTTGGTGGCGCGCCGCTGGTCAGGCTATCAGAACTGGTAGACACTCAATACTCACTGTCCGCTTGGGATTAACGATAGACCTTACCGCATATTGAGTTTAAGCAGACAAATTGAGTTTTAAAGAATAAGAGATATAAGTGAATAAGAGAAAAGCTTATTCGCCCTCGCCGCACTCGTAGAGGTAATCGCGCTCGGGCAGATTGTTTGCCAACCACAGGTAACGACCCATAATTGAGCGAAGGTAAGTGCCTGGTTTACCCAGCGTGCCGTCGAAATCTTCCGAGCGAATCTGAATCGATGCGCTGGTTTGCGTGACATGCGAGCTGGCTTGAATCTGACCATCAATGTGCCGAACCACATCATCATTGGAATCAACGGGTGTGATGCTGCCTTCTACCACTGACACGGTTGGCTCCTGAGCACTGACTTGTAAACAGGTTTGCATGTGAAGCCATTGCGCCTCGATGTATTCAGCATTGCCGCCAATCGCAACATTGGGCTCTTCAAAATTAATGTCCAGCCCGGTGCCCAAATTAGGCACAAATTCAACCTCGCCAGGGTCTGCAGCAGTCGGTGTATTACCCGTTGTTTGAACGGGCACATCAGCCAGGATTTCCGATTGAGGATCGACCCCACCACTGCCTCCACCACAGGCCGTCACTAATGCAATGACAGACAAACACAACCCGGCTCGGGAAGCTAATTTGCAGTGATTAAACAATTCCATGGCATGCATCCTTAAAACGGGGTTATCTGGCGATACGACTTGGTCAGGTAGCAAGCGTTTAGCCTTTCCATAGTTAGCGGGGTGCAACGAACATACCTGAGATGAAAATTGCGACAGACACCTCAATTTAGCCCCGAACGAGGCAGCGACGGCTCACCACGACACAATTTATTGCACCAGGACTGAAAATCGGGCTGAAGTACAGTTTCTATGGCATTTTTGCCAATTATTCACCGAACTTTCTTGTGGGCTATTCTTGGGGCCCAGCCTGCGGCTTGGCCAGTGCCTGTTTGATCGCCCGCGAGGCCGCCACCAGCCCAAAAGTGCCTGTAACCATACTGAGAGAGCCATACCCTTGCTCACAATCAAGCGAGGCACCGGGCACACCCGGCCGAGCATGGGTCACCCCACCTTTGCCATCGGGGTAAACCGGCTGCTCGCTGGAAAAAACGCACTCAACACCAAATCGGCGTTTGGGATTTTTGCTGAAACCGTAATCGTGGCGCAGACGCTTGCGCACTCTGGCCGCCAGCGCATCATTCCAGGTGCGACTTAAATCACCGGCTTTAACCGCCAATGGGTCCGATCGCCCCCCAGCCCCGCCGGTGGTAATGATTGGAATAGCATGCCGTTTACAGTGGTGAATCATGGCGGCCTTGAAACGAATGCTGTCAATGGCATCAACCACAACATCGTATTGCTGGTCGAGATACTTGCTCAGATTCGACTCTACGAGAAAATCATCAATGGCGTTGACATCACAATCAGCGTTAATACGCCCTACCCTCTGTCGCATCAACTCCACTTTTGACTCATCAACCGTGTCCGAAAAAGCGTGTATCTGACGGTTGATATTCCCCACCGTCACATCATCGTGATCTATTATGGATAAATGCCCAACCCCTGTTCGTGCCAAAGCTTCCACCGTCCACGAGCCAACCCCACCCATGCCGACCACGCACACCCGCAACTGTTGCAAGCGTTCGCTGGCCTGAGCACCGTAGACTCTTGGAATAGCGGCAAATGCAGAATCCGGAGCAAAGCTCATTAATGGCACCTGATAAGGAAAATAGCTGGACAGTGTATATTTTACGATGTGCAGACAACTCGCTGTACACCGGAATTACGACCGACGTCGCACGCAGAATATCCGAGCACAATAACGGTGTTCGTGGTGCCAGCTACACCAGAGCGCGGCGCCCGGTAGAGCTGGCATTCAGCTTCAAAGCCAGCAACCGGTCTCAGGCCAGCCGTGCAGAAGCCTGGATTAAAGCAAAAGACCGTAAAACCAAAGAATCAATCATTCAGCGCAAAACTGCTGTGCCTGAAGCATTGCAGAGTGGGCAAAAATAGCTTGCTGGCGGTGGAAAAAACAGCTAGTTCGATGTAGAATACAGGCTTAAGATTGCAGTTAGCACACCCTCTTGGTGCCCTTTACCATTGCAATGGACTAACGCAATAGACTATTGCAACAGACTGGTGCAATTTAGTACTGCAACCGAACCTCGGTTCATACGCAATCCATCCAGACCGTTTTCCGGCATCCTCGGTACAATCACTGTGGACCTGTCAACGCTGTTTGACAACGATAGAGGCAATTACGTGAAAAAGATGTTTATTGGTGGCTTACCGCTGGAATCCACAGAAGAAACCGTCACCGAAATGTTCGCTGAGTTTGGCAAGGTAAGATCAATCAAACTTGCCGCCGACGTGTTCAGTGGTAAGTGCAAAGGGTTTGGTTTTGTAGAAATGGAAGGCCATGAGGCCCGGGCTGCCATTGCCGGTCTCAACGGAAAAATCGTTGGTGACAAATCACTGAAAGTGCAATTCGAAGAGCCACGCAAAGCGCGCGGTCGAGGTCGTCGCTAATTCAGGCAATTGTCGCGGACACACATCCGACTATCTATTTAGGCATATAAAAAGCATCGGTGTACTGGTCGGTTCGGCGGTACGCCCACAAGATAAACGCAGTGCAATAGCCAGCTCGGCTCCCTATGCACTGCCTATCTGGCCGCATCACTGATTAACGATTGTCGCCACGCAAACCTGAAGAACACACCTATACTTTGTTCATCGGCACCGCTTTAAACTTGGTGCCGGTTTGAATTGGAATCACCCGAAAGTTCAGCCAATGACTGATCACGATACACAGGGTCGACTCACCAGCCGATCGATTCGCAGCTTTGTTATACGAAACGGCCGTCTAACCAAAGCCCAGGCGGTAGCAATGCAGAATTTGCTACCGCTATATGGAATCGATTATAACGAAGATCAGTTACTGGACTTTTCATCGCTGTTCGAGACCAAAAGCCACGGCAAGACAGTCAACCCGGTCTGGCTTGAAATTGGCTTTGGTAACGGTGACGCCCTGTTAGACATGGCATCACGCTACCCGGACACTAATTTTATTGGTATTGAGGTGCATGAGCCAGGGGTGGGTCAGGCCCTGATGGGGATAGAGTCCAATGCGCTGACTAACGTCAAGATAATTCAGCACGATGCCATGGAAGTGTTGCAGCACATGGTACCGGCAGCGTCACTCAATAGAGTGCTGTTATTTTTTCCCGACCCGTGGAGAAAAAAGCGCCACTTCAAAAGGCGCATTGTACAAACAGAATTTATTGAGCTTGTCGCTAACAAGTTAGAGCCTGGTGGTGTTTTACATTGCGCCACCGATTGGCAGGACTACGCCGAATGGATGCTGGAGAAACTCCAGGCCAGCGAGCAGTTAGACAATAACAGCGCTACGGGCACCTATTGCGAACGGCCGGAATGGCGCACCAACACGCGATTCGAGCAGCGTGGAGAACGGTTAGGCCACTCCGTTTTTGATTTGTTGTACAGCAAGCCTCGGCCTACTTAGCTTGCGGCCATTACCGCCGCCCTTGTTGTGAGTGTTTGGAACAAAGGATGATCGACTCGGTTTCTCTGAATCTTGAAATGATGGTGGTGCTGGCTTTGCTGGTTGTCACAATCATTTTATTTGCCTTTGAGATTCTGCGCGTCGATGTTGCTGCCATTTGCATCATGGTTCTGCTTGGCCTATCGACAATGATGCCGGGCATCGAGCCATTGCTTTCTCAACAGGAACTGTTTTCCGGCTTCTCAAGTAACGCCGTTATGTCGGTTATCGCCGTTATGATTATTGGCGCAGGCTTAGACAAAACCGGCATCATGAGCAAGCTTGCTGCGCTCATATTAAAAAAAGGCGGTAAAACCGAGAGCCGAATCATCCCACTGGTTTCGGGCACAGTGGCGTTCATCTCAAGCTTTATGCAAAACATCGGCGCGGCCGCGTTGTTTTTGCCGGTGGTCAGTCGTATATCCGCACGTACCGACATCCCCATGTCACGCTTGCTTATGCCCATGGGCTTTTGCGCCATTTTGGGTGGTACCGCCACCATGATTGGTTCCAGCCCGCTTATTCTGCTTAACGACTTATTGATATCGTCCAATAAAACACTCTCGGCCGAAAACCAGATGGACACCTTCAGTCTGTTTTCAGTCACGCCCATCGGCATCGCACTAATCATTACCGGTATTTGTTATTTTGTTGTTGCCGGGCGATTTGTTCTGCCACAAGTTAATACCAATACAGACGCCAGCCGGACATCACGTGCGACTGACTACTTCGAAAGCATTTACGGCATTGGCGGAGACTTAATAGAAACCCGTGTCACTGACGACAGCCCCATGGTCGGCATGACCATTCGTCAAATCGAGCAAAACTACCCCAACACACCATTGATACTGGCGCTGTACAGCGGCGACGTCGTTAAAATCCCACCTGACAGAGAAGAGGTTGTTTGGGTAAACACACAACTGGGTGTCATGGGAGACAAAGGTGCCCTGCAAAACTTTTGCGACGAACACAAATGGGAACTACGCGGCGAGCCCGAACGCTTTGCCGATGTATTAAACCCGCAACACAGCGGCATTGCCGAAGTGGTTATACCCCCGGCATCGAGCCTGGTTGGCCAAACCATTGGCGATATCAAACCACGTCGAAATTTCGGTACTAACATTTTACAAATTTATCGCACCGACCAAATCATTAAACGTGATTTTGCCGAGCAAGAACTGCAACCCGGCGACACGCTGGTGGTGCATGCCAGCTGGAAAGACTTAAAAAAGCTATCGCGTAATCGCGATTTCGTTATAGCCACCGAAGTGAAATACGAAGACCTGCGCACCGAGAAAATTCGTGAAGCCGGTACGTTCTTTACACTGGCCCTTACGTTGTTCCTGCTTACCGATAACCTGTCGGTGTCGTTGCTAACCGGCGCCATTGGTATGGTGCTATCCGGTGTGTTAACCATTGACGAGGCCTACGACGCGGTCAGCTGGCAAACGGTGTTTTTATTGGCCAGCCTGATTCCGTTGGGCATTGCCGTTGATCAATCGGGTACGGCTGCGTGGATAGCACAACAAATACTGACACTGGTTGGCG
>CALHOI010000082.1 GCA_938035525.1 uncultured Granulosicoccaceae bacterium | reverse complement strand
GCACATTGTGCGAATTGGCGACACCGTGGTTATGGAAGTCAAGGTCAACGATGCAAACGGAACAGAACCCGTTTTAACCATGCAGAACTTACCCGCCGGTGCCACCTTTGTTGATCACGAAAGCTTTGTGAACGTTAAAGTGCTGCGCTGGACCACCACCGCAAACGATGCCGGACTTAATACCCTTAACTTCCTGGCGGTAGACTCAGAAGACAGCAGCTTAACCGACACCATGAGCGCCAGACTCAATGTGGTCAATGCTGCGCAGTTCGTGAGAAGCGGTGAGCGCTTACGTGCCTTGGCCGAAGAAAATGACCTGTTAATCGGCTACGCATCACTGTTAAATTATTTCAACCGACCCGATGCCGATTTGTATCAGGATACGGCCGCGTCAGAATTTAATTTAGTGACACCAGAAAACTCCATGAAATGGGGTTACATTAATCCGCAGCCTGGTGAATACCGTTTTGCCGCAGCCGACGCACTAGCTGAGTTTGCTACCAACAACAACATGAAGCTGCACGGTCACACTCTTGTGTGGTACACCGCCCTGCCGCAATGGGTTATCACATCTGAGCTTGATGAGCGTGAAGGTATCATGTACGACTACATCGATACGCTAACAGAACGCTACAACACCGTTGATATCTGGGACGTGGTGAACGAAGCCTTTGAAGATAATGGCAGCTACAGAAATTCAACCTGGTTTCAGGCCATGGGTAAAAGCTATATCGAAAAAGCTTTTCGCCGTGCTCGTGCAGGCGCACCTACAGCACAACTCATTTACAACGACTACGACATCGCTTACGGCGATGCAAAAACTGATGCAACGTTCGCCTTAATGGAAGAGTTGCAAGCTGACGATGTACCTATCGATGGCATTGGTTTTCAAATGCACGTAGGTTCTGACTTCAACGCTTTTACAAAAGTTGAGAACACGTTTCAACGTTTTGCCAACTTAGGGCTCGATATCTACATCACCGAAATGGATGTGCGTCAGTCACCCGGTACAACAGAGGATGACCAAGCTACTGTTTATCGAAGAATCGTTGAAATCTGTCTTGAGCAAACAGCGTGTAAAGCGGTACAAGCCTGGGGTATTACTGATCGCTACACGTGGTTAGTTGGCGACACACCGCTGATGTTTGATCGTAACTACCAGCCTAAGCCGGCATACACGGCAGTACAGGAAGCACTGGAAGAGCACTAGAAAAACGCTGTAAAAGTGCTTTAAAAGTACTTTAAAAGTGCTGTAACAACCCCGCGCTGATAAGGGCGAACACCTAACGTTAAATTGGTGTTCGCCCGCTCAGCGGCCTGCCGTCGATCGATTCGCATCAGCTCTCAGAGTAAAAAGTCCGTCGCCTTGCAGAACGGGCAAAAATGCACAACCACGCTGTCTGTTGTTAAGTGAACAATAGCGAAGGCGGGAGGCTCGTCAGCGGGTACAAACGTGTCCCAATCCCAGGAGGGATAAGGCAGTGGCGCTTGAAGTGCGATGGATTGCAGCGCCGTAAAACCCAATCCGTTGAAGTGTCCACTGACGGGTCGATGAACGTGACCAAAAAACAGGTGCTTCACGTTCGGTGCAGCACACAGTTTATCGAGCAGTTTGTGCCCATAATCTGATTGGTTTTGATCTTGAGCTGGCAAAAACAACTTACCCGGTGGATGGTGACAAAATACCGATGTGGACAGCTCGGGTTGGCGCGCGAGTTCGTCATCCAGCCAGCGAAGACGTTCTTCGCAGAGTAAACCCTCAGCACTACCCTCATTAAGTGTATCGAGCATAACAAGACGGTACCCATCTTTTACGATGGAGTATTGAATAAATTCAGCATGGCAGTTGTCCGGAAATGCACACTGCGATCTCATTGCCGACCGATTGTCGTGATTACCAGGGATTGTTAGCGCAGGCACTGGGCAAGATGACATAATGTCATTGAAAAGCTGGTAGCTGGCGACATCTCCTTCGTCGACCAAATCACCCGATACGACACAATAGTCGGCATCTGAGTGAAATTCTGCTATTCGTTCAACGGCCAGTCGTAGTCTCTTTTCACCGCTGTAGCCCAGAAGTGTTCGCCCATTGGGCAGCAGATGCGGGTCTGTCATCCAGATGAGTTTCAAACGTTTGTCTCCTTATCTGCTAACTCGCCTAAAGGTGAGATAGTGCCCACGTCAGTCACACCAGGTCATTTCACACTAACCAATGAACCGAGTCAATTTAAAGTGCTGTTGGAGCGGTGCGGCGTAAATAACTGACCTACTGCCCTACCTCAAAAACGGTATGGTAGTTGTTAATATCGTGAATCTCTTGCGACCCAACAGCTAATTCAGCCGATGCAAAAAACTTTATGGTTGATTGAGCAAACGCACCTTTTTGGTGTACAACGCTAAATTCCCTATTGGCCAGGAAGTTTGTTTCACATATGGTTTCATCATTTCCGTTAACACTTTGCACGTCACACTGAGTATCGGTTGTTGCCTCACAGTTAAGCAGTTGTCCAGTGGCGTCAACAAACTCACAGCTCACATCACCGATAACTTCAAGTTCGGTTCCCTGGTCAACTAATTGAGGTATGGCCGACTCAAACACCGCCTCCCCTTCCAATTGCAAAGTAAACGAGAACCGCTTCGAACGAACCCTGTCTAAATCGTTTCGCACGAAAACCCTTAGCGGGTATCGATCGTGTTCGGCATCAATGCTGAGCGCACTATTTTCAGGGATAGACAAATAGATCCAGTGATCGCTTAACCAGCCAGCCTCTGAGCCATTGTCTGGGTGCGTGCCCAGTGAATATTCCTGCAAAGCATTCAGGTAATCCTGATCGGCGTTGGATGATGCATCAGCCGCATTGGCCGGGTTAAGACCGTGTATGAGTTCCCACGCGTCACTCATGCCATCAGCGTCGCTGTCAGTCAAACTGGAAAAACCGCCAAGCCTGATGACATCGCGTCGCTGTGTTGACTGGAAAACCACTTGATCAGCCACACTGAAAGTCGCTGTTGCCATAGGAATGGCAGGAACAATATCGTATTCGTCCGTACTGATTTCAGAAGGTGCTAGCAGCATGTGTTTTTCAAATGCCACTTGGCTATCAGCACCATTGATTTGAAAAGACAGACTAGCTTGTACCCCGGTTGCCGTTTGTGGAATATTGACAACACCGTGCGCTGAATGAGCCACCTGCCCAGATAACACTGAACCGGCATCTTCGTCACTGGTAAATTGCGGACAAAGATCCGCGGCCGTAGAGTTATAGCGACTGGCTACAACGTTCTGAAAAAGCCACGATGCTTGAGTGGATTGGTTTTCAATGTGCGTATAGCTGCGCATGGGTCTGGAGGCATCGCAGCTCATGCCGTACGCCAAAGCATCCACACCGGTAAATCGAAGCACCGTGCTGTTATCGGCCAGCCTGACTTCCAGGTCATCGTATTGAAAGAAACGAGCTTTTGTTAGATCAATCCCTGCCTCATCCGATAATGCATAGGTGACCGTTCCATTCAATCTCACATCATTGACGTAACATCTGTCGTAATGAATAGAAACCTGACGATAGTGTTTACCCTTGTATACCAAAGGCTCACTTGGCTGCCAAGTCATCGGGCCGTTTGAGTAGTAACTGCAATAACGCGTACCACTTTGAGCAACGGTGGCTATTTCATAAAATGGCCGGAGCACACCGGCATGGTTAAAATTTTCGTACTCGTGACCAAACCCGACAATAGAGGTGGTTAGATCTATTGGTGTGCCCTGCATGTTGTTACTCAGCGGGCCGAATAGAATGGTGTCCAAGAACAGTGCTGCGTTACTCGCGTTTAATAGTGCAGCTTCATTGTTGCCCGCTTTGGCAAGATAGTCTTGGTAGGCCTGTTGAGCCGTTTGAGCATAAGGACCAAAGTCGCCTATGGGTTCTTGCAGTTCACCTACATCGAAAACGGGATCAACTTGCGTTCCGAATTCGGTTAGCTCGTTATCAACATCGCTTGTGCCATCGGTTCCATTACCGGCATCATCTGCCCCGTCTGTGCCGCCAGCCGTGTTACCACTGGTGTCTATATCAACCGTGCCGGTTATACCGCCCGTTGTCAGCGCACAGTTAAAACAACCGCCATCAACACCAGACGCCAAACCATCTGTGTCGGCACCAGCCGTACCGTTTTCACCGCCAGCAGTCACCGCACCACCATCGGTAGTGACAGTCACATTTAATCCATCCACATCAACGCCAGACGTTGTGCCTGTTGAGGTATCGCCACTGGTTGATGCGGCACCTGCTTGCGGTGGTGCTTCACTCGAATTACCGCCACCGCAGGCACTAAGCAGTAGCGCTACGCTTAAAACCAAAGTGCGTTGTGTATTAGAACTTTTGAAGTGAGATGCCATAAGGATAGTGTTTCCGTTAGCGTATGGTTTGCTAGCGGTAGTTCACAGTTTTATGACAGGCGTTGGTGAAGGGAATGTGCGGTGGTTCGCTTTTACCAAGCAATACATTCGCACTTGATGTATAATATATTATACAGACCGAGGCGAAATAATGAGCAATCTCTTTTGGTGTGGAACCAGTTTGGATGATATTCGCGCGTTTCCAAAAGCAGCCAAAATTTCTCTAGGTCGAGAACTGGATAGGCTAGAGCGCGGTGCAATGCCAAGTGATTTCAAGCCACTAAAAAATCTTGGCAAAGGCATCAACGGAGTATATGAAATTAGAACGCGAGAGGATGGGGATATATTTCGAGTTGCCTACGTTGCAAAATTTGGCGATGACTTAGTTGTTTTACACTGCTGGCAGAAAAAATCTCAACAAACATCAGAGTCGGATAAAAAAACAATAGTAAAACGTTATAAAGAATATCAGGAGATAAAGCGATGACTATAAGAAAGACAAAGGGCAGCGTTTGGGAAGACCTCATTGACGATCCGGTGGAGCGTGAGCTTCTTAGAATTAAATCTTTGCTGTCTAGCGAAGTAGTCGACTACATCAACAAGCACAACCTTACTCAGCAAGAAGCGAGCGAGCGTATGGGTGTGACACGCTCTCGTGTGAGTAATGCTGTGACTGGCAAGCTTGATAGTTTTACCATCGATATGCTCGTGTCTATGCTTGAAAGAGTCGGTGTCAGTCCATTTCGCAAGGTGGGATAGTGGCCCCTTATACGCGCACTGAGTTTAGTGCTTGGTTGATGGCGGAGAGAGAGGGATGGCTTCGGCTTCGCCTCGGGGCTGCGCCCCAACGCAGCTGCGCTACGTTGCGCAAACGGCTTCGCCGTTTGTCGAACCAAGGGTTCGAATACCTCTCGGGATGGGTTTAGATACTTTTGAAGTTTATGCGCGAATGAATTTTGTGACTTGGTTAGTGGCGGAGAGAGAGGGATTCGAACCCTCGATACGAGTTACCCCGTATACCAACTTTCCAGGCTGGCGCCTTCGACCACTCGGCCACCTCTCCTTTTTCTAACTCTACTGCTAAAACTACTTTATAAAACCGTGCTGACTATTTTCGAAATGTCAGTCTCTACACTTGAACGAGAGAGGGATAGCTTCGGCTATCGCCCAACACCCCAATTATAGCCTGTTTAGCTCTCTATGAATCAGATCGACCCGGAGTGTATACCGGGGATGGAAATTGCGCTACATTGCCGCTGATTTCGGTGATCTTGGCGGTGCCGCGTTTTTCTACCTCGTCGATTCTGATAATTGAGTGCATGGGGATGATGGTCTGGCGAACGCCGCTGAATTCAGATTTGAGCTTCTCTTCTGAGGGGTCGACAACCACGGTGGTGTTTGTATCGAACACCAATTCAGACAAAATCACAAAGCCATACAGCTCGCCTTGCAGCACATCGCGGGCATAGACTTCGTAGATCTTGTCTTCGCTGAAAAAGCGTACGCGATACAAATTTTCGTTATTCATAATGACATCATCAAATCAATTCGTTTTTTGTACGCATGTGCGCATCAATTATAAGGCGTGCCTGAAACAGCGTACTGCGCTATCGCCTGCGCTTGGCTTTGCGTTTGTGCCTTGGGTGTACCGGCACAATACGCAAATGATCAGTAGGGCGGCTATCAAGACCGCCTAGCTTTGACAGCGTTTCAACATCGGCACCGCCCAGCAACTCCATTTTTCCACGACCCAGCCACTTGGGCAGACTCACAGAACCGTAGCGTGTTCGTATTAGACGACTCACTTGTAAATCCTGTGATTCCCACAAACGCCGAACAATCCGGTTTCTGCCCTGCTTCACTGAAACGCGAAACCACAGATTACTGCCTTCGCTGGTGTCCTCGGCCTTGATGCGATCAAACTTTGCCAATCCATCTTCAAGCTCGACGCCGGTTCGCAGCCGCTCTAGAATTTCAGGTGATACCCGGCCGTTAACGCGAACGGCATACTCTCGTTCAATTTCCGACGACGGGTGCATTAATGCGTTGGCAAGCTGACCATCATTGGTTAACAGCAACAGCCCAAGTGTGTTGATGTCGAGCCGCCCAACCGATATCCAACGCCCCTGAGGCAATCGAGGCAGACGATCGAACACGGTTCTGCGGCCTTCGGGGTCGTCCCGTGTGGTCAGTTCACCCAAGGGTTTGTGATACATCAGTACTTGACGGGCGTCGCGTTGATCATCGGTTACCACACGATAGAAACGACCTTTAATAACAAGATCATCGTGCAACGAGGCGCGATCACCGAGCTTTGCTTCGCGCCCATTAATGCGAATCAAACCTTCAGTAATCCAGCCTTCTAGCTCTCGCCGCGAGCCAAAGCCCGTATTAGCAAGAATTTTTTGTAACCGCTCTCCCATAAGCCATTCTATCAAACTGGCTTGCTTGCTTGTTGTTCCGTACACTTAAAGCATCTATTGACTCAACACTGGAATAGCCAATGGCCGACGCCGAATTCAAATCACTCAATATTGCTGTACTGACCGTCTCTGATACCCGAGGTGAAGCCGAAGATGTGTCGGGCAAATTACTGGTTGATGCCTTAACCGACGCCGGCCACGTCAACATCGAAAAAAGCATCGTCAAAGACGACATATACGCCATCAGGGCTATCGTCTCTCGTTGGATTGCTGACCCCGAAGTCGATGCCGTGCTAACCACTGGCGGCACCGGCATCACCGGGCGTGATGGAACACCAGAGGCAGTTTCGGCCTTGTTGGCCAAGCAGATCGATGGATTCGGCGAATTATTCAGGCATTTGTCTTATCTCGAAATCGACACCTCGTCCCTGCAATCCAGGGCGCTGGCAGGTGTTGCCAACGCCACCTACATTTTCGTGTTGCCGGGTTCCTCGGGCGCATGCCGGCTGGCCTGGGAGAAATTAATCAGCGCTCAGCTGGATAACCGGGTGCGACCGTGTAACCTGGTGATGCTGATGCCTCGCCTCAACGAGGCCTGAAACGCAAAAAAAGCCCGCCAAAGCGCTGAAAATGGCCAAATAACAGCCAGTTAGACCGCAGGTGACACGCTTCTTGCAACCGGGTAAGGAATATCCGGAAAAGATTCGTTTCACCCAGTGTATCCATCCACATTCCGATTGTGCGTTCGGCGCTGTCTATGGCTTGTAACCATGGCGTGGTTGGGCTTGATTTCAAACCAGGCCCTTGCCAATCTAGCGCCTTCAAGTCAATTGATCGTGATGCTCGAAGAGCAAAGCGAATCAACAAATGCCCGCGCAACGGTTCAGAAATTGAGCCACGAACTTAACCTGCCCGTGACATTGATTCGGCCTATGTCAGGTCATGCACTGGTGGTGAAAGTTGAACACCCACACTTCAGCAAACATTCGATACAAAAACGCTTACGCGATATGAGCCTGGTTGCTGATGTTGTCAGTGATGCTGTGGTGACGCCAACCACCGTGACTGATCCTCGGTTTGAAGAACAATGGCAGCTGCACGCACCCGAGCCATTTTATTCCAGCCTGGATGTGGTTAACGCCTGGGATGTGACTCACGGCTCAAGCGATGTCGTTGTGGCCATTGTCGATACCGGCATCATTTATGATCATCCTGATTTGGCCGGACGCATACTGCCAGGGTACGATTTCGTGTCGTCATTAAAAGAATCTGTCGACGGAAACATTCACGTCCCTGATGACGTTGAATACTTACGCAGTCACGACGGTGATGGCCGCGACACAGACGCAAGCGACCCGGGCGACTCCATCAGCGAACAGGAACGCCAGCTGTTTGATTCACTTGATATTGAATGCTACATGGGAAAAAGCAGTTGGCACGGCACCGCCATGGCATCGATTATTGCGGCCAACGCAGATGACGGTATTGGCATTGCGGGTATCGACCGGCACGCTAAAATTCTGCCCGTGCGAGCTATTGGTAAATGCGGTGGTCGACGCTCAGATATGCTTGACGCCATTCGCTGGGCAGCAGGAGTCGAAGACCCTAATCTGCCACCAAACCCAACACCTGCTCGCATCATTAATTTGAGTCTGGGTGTGGATGACCTTTGTACCACAGCAGATCAAAATGCTATTAATGAAGCCATAGCAGCAGGCGCACTGGTTGTTGCTGCTGTTGGCAAC
>CALHOI010000081.1 GCA_938035525.1 uncultured Granulosicoccaceae bacterium | reverse complement strand
GCAGCCGCGGGTTGCGCTGGTTTGTTTGAAGTTGCCGGGCCCATTGGTCAGCTGCTGCCAACTATCTCTCCTGGCTACGGATTTACGGCCATTATTGTTGCGTTTCTGGGGCGATTACATCCGGTAGGCGTGGTATTCGCCGGGTTGGTTATGGCGTTGTCGTATCTTGGCGGCGAGTCGGCGCAAATCAGTTTGAATTTGCCGGTGGCGGTCACGGGCGTTTTTCAGGGCATGTTGTTGTTCTTTTTGCTGGCCGCCGATGTTTTAATCAATTATCGAATTGTGTGGCGTAAACCCAGGCAACGTAGTTCAGGAGCATCACCATGATGTTTAATCCGGACATTGCTTTGTTGATCGCGTTAACCGTTATCTCCGCCGCTACTCCATTGGTGTTTGCAGCCATTGGTGAGTTGGTGGTTGAAAAATCGGGTGTCCTAAATCTGGGTGTCGAGGGCATGATGCTGGCAGGCGCGGTGAGCGGTTTCGCCGTTGCGCATTTCTCTGGCAGCGCGTTTCTGGGTGTGCTCGCCGGGGTGTTTGCCGGTATGGCTTTGGCGCTTGTATTCGCCTTTTTAACCTTGCATTTGCGTGCGTCTCAAGTGGCCACCGGTCTGGCACTGACCATTTTTGGTATAGGGCTTAGTGCTTTGGTCGGTCAATCGTTAATCGGCGTAGCGTATTCTGGCATGCCCACCTATGCTGTTCCGGTGCTGGCCAATATTCCCTACATTGGGCCACTGTTTTTTCAGCATGATTTACTTGTGTATGGCTCCATCTTGCTGGTTTTGGCTGTGTCGTTGTTCTTTAAGTACACGCGTGCCGGACTCATCGTCAAGGCTGTCGGCGACTCCCCTGAGGCCGCGCATGCGCTGGGTTACCCGGTTTTGCGCGTACGCTATTTGGCGGTTTTATTCGGCGGGGCGTGCGCTGGTTTAGCTGGGTGTTATCTATCAATGGCTTACGCGCCAATGTGGGTAGAAAGCATGAGCGCTGGTAGAGGCTGGATTGCGTTGGCATTGGTCGTTTTTGCTACATGGCAGCCCGGGCGGCTCCTTTTTGGTGCATACCTTTTCGGTGGTATTACGATTCTTCAATTGCATGCGCAGGCAATCGGTATTAATGTTCCATCTCAGCTCATGTCGATGCTACCCTATCTGGCAACGATCATTGTGCTGGTACTGATCTCGAGCGACAGCGGCCGGATACGCAAAAATGCTCCAGCTAGTATAGGACAAGCGTTTCACCCAACAAAATAAAGCCAGATCAAAAAGGTCTGAAAACACTCCGGAGAAACTTTAATGTTTGCACTACCAAGCCTTAAGCCAACAATAAGAAAGTGCGCGTTTGCACTATCGGCCGCACTGATTGCTGTTGTCTCATCTTCAGTCATGGCGCAAGACCCAATTAAAGTTGGTTTTGTCTATGTGGGCCCTGTCGGTGATCACGGTTGGACGTACCGACACGACCTTGGTCGTCAGGCCATCGAAGCTGAGTTCGGTGACAAAGTCACCACAACATTTGTTGAGAGCGTGGCAGAGGGTGCCGATGCTGAGCGTGTCATCCGCAAACTCGCCAGCGACGGACATGACCTAGTTTTTACGACGTCGTTCGGCTACATGAACCCGACTGTAAAAGTAGCTAAAGCATTCCCTGACGTTAAGTTCGAACACGCAACCGGCTACAAGCGTGCCGACAATGTTTCTACGTACTCAGCACGGTTTTATGAAGGCCGAGCGGTCATCGGTACCATGGCTGGTATGATGACCAAATCAAATATCATTGGTTACATCGGTTCCTTCCCAATCCCGGAAGTGGTTCGTGGCATCAATGCTTTTACCATTGCCATGCGTAAAGTTAATCCAGAAGCCGAAGTTCGTGTTGTTTGGGTTAACAGCTGGTACGACCCGGGTAAAGAAAGCGATGCTGCCAAAACATTAATTGACCAAGGCGCCGATATCATCACACAGCATACCGATTCGCCAGCGCCATTACAGGCGGCACAAGAGCGTGGTGTTGTGGGTTTTGGTCAGGCGTCTGATGTCAGTGCATTTGCACCTGAAGCTCAGCTAACCGCCATCATTGATGATTGGAACCAATACTATATTGATCGTACCCAAGCGGTTATCGACGGCACCTGGAAATCAGAAGATGTATGGGATGGCATTGACTCTGGCATGGTTGCTTTTGCAGACTATGGACCCGGTGTGCCGGATGATGTAAAAGCAGCTGCCGATGTCATTAAAAATGGCATTATTGATGGTTCCATTCATCCGTTCCAGGGACCAATTAAAAACCAGGCTGGCGAAGAAGTGATTGCCGAGGGCGAAACACTTGACGACGGTGTGCTCCTTGGCATGGACTACTATGTAGAAGGTGTACAGGGCAGCTTGCCGAAGTAAGCGGCTGCGCGTTTTATTGCGTGCATCAAAATAGGTAGATTGGGTGTTGCTCCTTGGTAGCAGCACCCGGTTACTGCTCTTTGTTTATCAGTTAATTTCCCATCGTGACTGTTTGGCGTCCCACTCAATCAATTCTGGTAAAAGTCATTGGTTTGGCCATGTATAAGGGCAAGTTGCTGGCGGCTGAAATATATTCAGATTCGGGTGACGTTAAAGGTGTACGACCACTGGGTGGTCGAATTGAGTTTGGTGAAACCAGAGAAACTGCATTAAGACGGGAGTTTCAAGAAGAGCTGGGAACCGACATCGAGATCACCAGTTCCTGGCGTATGTTTGAGAACCTGTATCAGCATGAAGGCGAAGCGGGGCACGAGTACATACTGTGTGCCAGCGTCGGTTTGTTGGATACGCAGCTATACACTCAGGAACGGTTGGTGTTCTCTGAAGACTCGGGAGAAGAGGCCATTGCCAGATGGTATTCAGTAAAAGAGTGCAAACGCGGCGAGATACCATTGTTCCCAGACGGATTAGTTGATATTTTATAGTACTTCCAGTTCCCAGCCAGTTCGGCAAATCACATGACTAGATACTTCGCGCCATCGGTTCAAAGTAATTCTGAATTAACATGCACTCCTGAAGTTAGCACTCCTGAACTTAGCAGTCGTAGCGCATTATCCAGTCGTTTTCCATCACGTGGGTTTAAGCTTTTCAGTCACATTGTTTTAATGAGTTGCCTTGTCATGCTTAGTGCGTGTGCAAGCAATCAAGTTATCAGTAAAGTTAAAACTGTGCCCAAAAATTCTGAGTTGCTTATTGGCGAGTTTGGCTATTGGAAACGAGATTGCAGCAGGCGGCATTTTGACATAGCAATAGAACGTTATCCCAAAGGCGGTGAGCTGCGCTTCGAGGTTGGCTCGCTTATTATTCCGCAGGACCCATTGGTAGGCTCGTCGGGTAAATGTGTGGGTAAGGAAGTGCAGTCAAAGAAAGTGGTTTACGTGGCTGACCCTGGCTTTGTCGGAAACGATTCTGTTCGGTACGTAGTGAAGTCGTCAGCGTTGCTCAAAGACAAAGCCTATGAAGTCGATCTGAAGGTTCAATAGATGTGGCTGGATAGCATGCGCTGAGTACGAAATACGCGTTTTTTGTACACGGGTTACACTGACAGTCACCATGCTATCGGAACAATTCATCATTGAAGCCAAGCTAAAGCGCGATAAGGTCGCTGACTTTAGTGTGTTTCCATTTAACTTGAGTGCAGTGGCCAATCTGGACAACGTGCGCTTTGACCCTTCCATCACTTTTTTTGTTGGTGAAAACGGGTCAGGCAAGTCAACCCTACTTGAGGCAATAGCTGTGGCCGCTGGTTTTAATCCCGAGGGCGGCACTAAAAATTTCTCCTTCAGTACACACGCTTCGCATTCAGATCTTGATCAGTACTTGCGTTTGTCCCGGGGAATTAAAAAACCAAGAGATGGTTTTTTTCTGCGAGCTGAAAGTTTTTATAACGTCGCGTCAGAAATCGAATCACTGGACAGCGAGCCAGCGTTTGCGCCCAAGATAATAGAGTCTTACGGTGGAAAATCGCTTCATGAGCAATCGCATGGCGAATCCTTTATGGCGTTGATGCTTAATCGGTTTTCGGGAAATTCATTGTATATACTTGACGAGCCTGAGGCTGCCTTGTCGCCCACCAGACAACTGACCATGTTAGTTAGAATAAAAGAACTCATAGAGCAGGGCTGTCAATTTATTGTGGCAACGCATTCACCGATCATAATGGCCTACCCAAATGCACTTATTTATGCATTGAGCGAAACTGGATTGCAAGCCATTCAATATGAAGATACCGAACACTTTCAGATAACAAAGCAGTTTATGAATAACCACACGGGTATGCTTAGAAATTTACTGGCCGACTAAATCGCTCACCAGGAGAACGCTGTGCCAATCATTGTCATGGTTGTGTCGCTAATTGTTGTGTTAGCGGCCTATGTATTACCGATAAAATGGATTTTGGAAACTGATGTGGCAAGCACCAATGAAAAAGCCCTGTTTATACTGCTAACATTGTTATTGTCTGTTTTTTCTTATTATCTTTTTTATTACTATTTAAAAC
>CALHOI010000080.1 GCA_938035525.1 uncultured Granulosicoccaceae bacterium | reverse complement strand
AGTCGTAAATCGGTTACTCAGTTAGAGTTGATTAAGGAGTTGAATCCCATCCTTCGTGGTTGGGCCAACTACCATCGTCATGTTGTCTCTTCTGAAATCTTTCATACGATGGATAATCACATCTTCAAGGCAATTTGGCGCTGGTGTTACCGCCGTCACCCCAATAAGGGTCGTCGTTGGGTGAAAGCTCGTTACTTTCATTCGGTCGGCTCCCGAAACTGGGTGTTTGCGGTTAAGTGTAAATCTGATGATGACGAAAACTTTTGGTGGGGACTTGTTAAATTGTCCGATACTAAAATTCGACGTCACACGCGGATTCGCGCTGCTTGTAATCCGTACGACCCATCTTGGGAGCTCTATCTAGAGCAACGTCAGGAGAAGTTAGGTAGGCAGAAATTGGCTACCAATCGACAACTGGCAAGTCTTTGGCTGGAGCAAAAAGGTTGCTGTGCCTTATGCGGCGAACCTTTTACCCAAGAGACAGGCTTTGAAAATCACCACATTATCTACAAGGCTTTAGGCGGTAGTGATGCGGCTTTCAATAGGGTATTATTACACCCAGCGTGTCACGTGCAGGTGCACAACAATGTCGGGATTTCAGTTAGTAAGCCGGTTCCTGTTTGACAGGAGTTTTGTAAGGCTTGAGCCGTATGCGTTGAAAGGCGCACGTACGGTTCTTAGGGGAGGGGAGCACCGCGAGGTGCTCTCCTTACCCGCTATTTAAACTGCCTCTCGCGAAAGCGTGACGAAAGCAATAAAACACGGCCCGCGTTCGGGCCGTTGTTCTTTTTGACGTACCACAACGTAACATCCGGCAACACCGTAAAATACAACAACACCGAAATAACCGTGGCAACATAGCAATAACGATGCAAGTCGATTTTTCAAATAATTATTTTGAGCTCTTTGAATTGCCTGCATCTTTCGATGTGCCGCAAGATCATCTGGACACTCGGTATCGCTCGCTACAGCGTTTTTTGCACCCGGACAAGTTCGCGTCAGAGTCTGACGCGCAGCGGCGCTGGTCGGTGCAGGCGGCGAGTTTTGTTAATGAAGCCTATCAAACTTTATCTAAACCGTTAAAGCGCGCATCTTACTTACTGTCACTTAACGGCATTTCATTGGATGAAGAAACCGATACACAAATGTCACCGATGTTTTTAATGGAACAAATGGAAATGCGTGAAGCATTGGGTGATGCTCCACAAGCCAGTGATCCTTATGCGGCTTTGGAAAAAATAAGCGACAAGCTTCGAGTTGCACAAAGTGCCAGCGCGTCCGATTTTAATAGTGCGGCCGATAACGAAGACTGGACGCAAGCCAGAACCGTTGTTCGTCAATGGCAGTTTCTGGAAAAAATGATGTCTGAGGTGCAAACAGTCGAGGCTCGATTGGACGATGCGCTTTAGATAATGTTATGCCAGGTAGGTCGGGCTGGTAGATAAGCCAGTAAGCTTTAAACATCAGCATCAACGTTTTTCGAACAGGTTAATCAATAATGGCATTGCTGCAAATATCCGAACCGGGGCAGTCCCAAGCGCCGCATCAGCGCAGATTGGCTGTGGGAATCGATTTGGGTACAACCAATTCACTGGTAGCGTCAGTCATGAGTGGGACTGCCACGGTGCTAAAAGACGAAGACGGCCAGTGGTCGATTCCTTCCGTTGTACATTACGCACAAGATTCGCCTGTTGTCGTCGGGCGCAAAGCACAGGAAAACGCGGCCGACGACCCGCTCAATACCATCAGATCAGCCAAGCGCTTAATGGGTAAAGGTGCCAGTGATATTGATAGCTCTTGGTTGTCTGAGCACTACCACTTCGACATGGACAGTGGTTCCTTGCCTGCGTTTAAAACAGCCGCTGGTAACAAAACCGCCATTGATGTGTCATCGGCCATATTATCGAAGCTTCGGGCAACGGCTGAAGAAACACTGGGTGGTGATTTGGTAGGCGCTGTTATCACCGTGCCTGCATACTTTGATGATGCGCAACGCCAGGCCACCAAGGATGCGGCAGCACTGTCCGGTATACATGTTTTGCGGTTGCTCAACGAACCCACCGCAGCGGCCGTAGCCTATGGCCTGGACAGCGGCACCGATGGCGTGGTTGCTATTTACGATTTGGGTGGTGGCACGTTTGATATATCGCTGTTAAAAATGCAGCGGGGTGTGTTTGAAGTGCTGGCAACAGCTGGTAACACAGCACTGGGCGGTGATGATTTCGACAACGCCGTGGCCGATTGGATTCAGGCGCAGGCGGGTGTGTCACAACTAACAGATAAGGGCGCACGACGACAGCTTTTGGCTTTATCCCGTTCTTTAAAAGAATCATTGTCTTCCGATAGCAGCGCAGCTTACGATCTCACACTTGAAAACGGCACGCAGTTTAAAGGTGAGTTATCCCTTGATGTGTTCAATGAAATTATCGAACCCTTATTCAAAAATACCTTGCCACCATGCCGGCAAGTATTGCGTGACGCCGGTGTCGCTAAAACAGATGTGCAGGCGGTGGTCATGGTGGGCGGGTCGACTCGCGTGCCGCTTGTACGCAGCAAAGTCGGCGAATTTTTTGACCAAAAGGTATTAACCGATATCGACCCTGATCAGGTGGTGGCGGTTGGTGCTGCCATTCAAGCCGATGTATTGGCAGGTAACAAACCAGACAGTGACCTGTTGCTGCTCGATGTTATCCCGTTGTCATTGGGTTTGGAAACCATGGGTGGGCTGGTTGAAAAAGTGGTGCCCAGAAACACCACTATTCCGATTGCGCGAGCGCAAGAATTTACCACCTACAAAGACGGGCAAACAGCCATGGCCTTGCATGTTGTACAGGGCGAAAGAGAGCTTGTTACTGACTGTCGCTCGTTGGCCAAATTTGAACTGCGAGGTATACCGCCACGTACGGCAGGTGCCTGTCGGATTCAGGTGCTGTTTCAGGTTGATGCCGATGGTTTGCTCACCGTCAGCGCTCTGGAAAAAGAATCAGGTGTTGTGGCCAGTATTGATGTGAAGCCGTCATATGGATTGAGTGAGGGCGAAATAGAGCAAATGCTCAAAGCATCAATGGAACATGCCTCCGAAGATGTGCAGAAAAGGGCATTGGCTGAGCAGCGGGTGGAGGCCCGACGTACAATGGAGGCGTTGAACAGCGCGTTGCAGGCCGACGGCGATCAGCACCTGTCTGCTGAAGAGCGCGCAGATCTGGATGGGTTGCTGCAAAATCTTGCACTGACAGCCGAATCGGAAAATCACGATGCTATCAAGCTTGCCATAGAGAAGCTTGAAGCCGGTAGCAGCGTTTTTGTGGAACGTCGTATGAATGCTAGCGTGAAGCAGCTAATGGCTGGTCAGGAGCTTTCAGCACTGGAAAACGCTTTAGTCACTGGTGAGACATCTGGCGAGTCGGGTCAAACTTGAGTTTGATTACACTTTTTTTGATTAGATAAATAGTTTGATTAAAATGAGTTTGATTGAATATGAGTTTGATAAATTTTAAAGCTCAGACACCAACTAACATCGAACAGAAAACGGAAATACCAATTAAATGCCTACGATCACAGTAATGCCGCACCCAGAACTTTGCCCGGAAGGTACCCGCTTTGAGGTTGAGTCTGGCGTATCCGTTTGTGATGCGCTCCTTCGGAATAAAGTCGATATCGAGCATGCGTGCGAAAAATCATGCGCTTGTACCACCTGTCATGTGCACGTGCGCACCGGCCTTGATTCACTGGAAGAGGCCGATGAGCTCGAAGAAGACTACCTCGATAAAGCCTGGGGTCTTGACCCGGATTCACGGCTAAGCTGTCAGGCCATTGTGGAAAAGGATGATTTGGTTATCGAGATACCCAAATACACCATCAATATGGTTTCGGAGAATCACTGATGAAATGGACCGATACACTCGATATTGCCATTGAGCTGCTTGAGGCTCACCCAGATGTTGATCCGCAGCTAGTTCGATTCACTGACTTACATGCCTGGGTCTTGGCACTGGATGGCTTTGACGATGAGGCCGATAAGTCTTCTGAGAAGATACTCGAGTCAATCCAGATGAATTGGATTGATGAAAAAGATGATTAAGGCTTAATTTGGGTTGCCCAACCATCCGATGGAACGTATAATCCTCGGGTTGTGTAAGGCCACATCGGGGTATGGCGCAGTCTGGTAGCGCATCTGCTTTGGGAGCAGAGGGTCGTAGGTTCGAATCCTGCTACCCCGACCAATTCTTTGCACAGCGGTTTCCTTGAACAACCGTAACAAGTCGGTCAGTTGTCCGGGTCGGCACGCCGAGATGGCCTGTTTGAAGCGGCTATTTGGGCTTGAAATGCGCCCGTAGCTCATTTGGATAGAGCATCGGCCTTCTAAGCCGAGGGTAGCAGGTTCGAATCCTGCCGGGCGCGCCAACGGTTCGAAAATCGCGGATTTATCGTTCGAAAAAACAGTGGCGGGCGTAGCTCAGTTGGTAGAGCGCGGGATTGTGATTCCCGTGGTCGCGGGTTCAATCCCCGTCGCTCGCCCCACTTTTCGCGTATTTCAATCGAAGTTGCAGCTGCAACTGCTCAAATGCGCACGGCCTTCCGCTATACTTCGTGGCAAGTATGTAGCGCGGAAATGGCAGAATGGTCAGATCAGTCAGTCGTAGTTGGTTTTGTACGGGCTGACCGAATAAGCAGGTTTTAAAGCGACGTTTTAATACGACGTTTTAAATACGACGTTTTAAAAAAGTAAAGTTGTACCAATGCGGGAGTGGTGGAATTGGTAGACACGCCAGATTTAGGTTCTGGTGCCGAAAGGTGTGGAGGTTCAAGTCCTCTCTCCCGTACCACTTTACTTAGCTTAGATCGCAGACCAACGTCCATTCACCAGACTCGGTGCTACGTCCATTCACCCGACTCGGCAACAGGCAGCCAGCACGCGCACAACAGTGGCCAGTGAAAAGCCAAAGCACGTGTCCTCTCGTACAAAAATTGCGAGGGACGCTACGTCCAAGTTAACAAGATCGCAGTTATTGAGGCAATCATGCAAGTATCAGTAGAAACTACCCAGGGACTCCAACGCAAAATGACCATCGCGTTGCCCGCTGAAGACATCAACAGCGCGGTAACCGAACGTCTGCAGTCACTGAGTAAAACCACCAGAATGAATGGTTTTCGACCAGGCAAGGTGCCGTTCAAAGTGCTTAAAAAGCGCTATGAACCACAGGTGCGCTCAGAAGTGCTTGGTTCGCTGATCAATAAGTCGTTTTATGACGCGGTGCAACAGGAAGATCTCCGGCCTGCGGGTCAGCCCGAAATTGCACCAGAAGATGAGAAAGACGACGGTGCAGATGGGTTTAGTTACATTGCCACCTTCGAGGTCTATCCCGAATTTGAACCGGTTTTCAATGACAAAATAGCCGTCAAAAAGCCTATGGTTGGCATCGAAGACAGCGATGTCGACGAAATGATTGAGTCTTTGCTGAAACAGCGCACCGATTACAAAGTGGTTGAGCGTGCTGCGGCCAATGATGACCAGGTTGTCATCGATTTCACCGGCCGCATTGACGGTGAGGAATTTGAGGGCGGCGCGGCCGAAAAGGCACCCCTTGTGTTGGGCTCAGGTTCCATGATTGGTGGCTTCGAAGAGCAGTTGGTCGGCCTGTCCGCAGGCGACACAAAAACCATCCAGATCACATTTCCGGAAGATTACCAGGCGGAACACCTGGCTGGTAAGCCAGCCGAGTTCGATATAAACGTGCACGAGGTCAAGGAATCATTTGTTCCTGAGCTGAATGAAGAGCTGGTTAAAAGTTTTGGTATCGAAGACGGTACGATTGAGAGCCTGAAGGCCGATATAACCAAGAATATGGAGCGGGAGCTGAAGCAGAGGGTTGATAATGAGGTAAAAACCCAAATTATGGACGGGTTACTTGAGCTAAATCCCATCGATATTCCGTCGGCATTGGTCAAAGAGGAAATAGAGCGTCAAAGGGAACAAATGATGCAACAAATGCCGGGTGAGGCAGATGCTTCATTTTTGTC